>NZ_JAGPUP010000551.1:0-94132 GCF_018069605.1 Microvirga sp. HBU67558
ACTTCCGCGATGTTGCGGACTTGGCCGGTCAGGTTGGCCGCCATCATGTTCACGTTGTCGGTCAGATCCTTCCAGACGCCGCCGACCCCACGCACCTGGGCCTGGCCACCGAGCTTGCCTTCGGAGCCCACCTCCTTCGCCACGCGGGTCACCTCGGACGCGAACGAGTTCAGCTGGTCCACCATGGTGTTGATGGTGTCCTTCAGCTCCAGGATCTCGCCCTTTACGTCCACAGTAATCTTCTTGGAGAGATCCCCGTTCGCCACCGCGGTAGTGACCTCGGCGATGTTGCGGACCTGGCCAGTCAGATTGGCCGCCATCAGGTTCACGTTCTCGGTCAGATCCTTCCAGGTGCCGGCGACACCCTTCACCTTCGCCTGGCCGCCGAGCTTGCCTTCCGATCCCACCTCGCGGGCCACGCGGGTCACCTCGGAGGCGAAGCTGCCGAGCTGCCCCACCATGGTGTTGACCACCTTGCCGATGCGCAGGAATTCGCCGCGGAGCGGACGTCCGTCCGTCGCGAGGTCGATCGTCTGGCTCAGGTCGCCCTTCGCGACAGCCCCGATGACACGCGCAACCTCGACGGTCGGCTGCACGATGTCGCCGATCATCGCGTTGACGGAATCGACGCATTCGCTCCAGCAGCCGGTCGCCCCCGCCAGCCGCCCGCGCTCCTCGATCCGTCCTTCCTTACCGACGACCTTGGCGACCCGTTCCAGTTCCTGGGCGAGGCCGTGGTTCAGCTCCGCGATATCGTTGAAAGCCTCCGCGATCTCGCCGTCGATGCCGGTCAGATCGGACGGCAGACGGGCCGAGAAATCGCCTTTCCTGAAGGCGCGCAAGGTTTTGAGCAGCAGCCTGGGATCAAGCTGCGAAGTGGTGGTTTCGACTTGTGACATAAGGCCCCCCGTTACGCTGTTCCAGGCTCAAACCCTCAACCTGGATCCCCATGTGCCGACGTCCCAAAGCTATTGTGTTCGTCTTCGGATGGAATTCGACCCCGTTTAACGCTTTTCAAGCGCGAGAGTTCCGCCCCGAGACAATTTTGTGCCAGTTCGGTTAATCGTAATGTTGTATTAGGATAGGGCGAACTTGTGGATCCGGGAGACGTCACCGTCGTCCGGGCCAATCGGCATCATCACGCCCCGACCTGAACGTCTCGGCATGTTTTCTGGCCTCTACGCCTAGATTGACGCTGCGGCAGTTAATGATTTCGGGCCTTGCATAGAGCCCAAAGCAAAACAAGCCGCAACATGTTTGTTGCGGCTTGAGACGTGACCAGGAAGCGCAGGCTTCGGGGCCGGCTAGACAAAATCCTCGCGCATCGGGGTGAAGACGTCGAGCAGCACGCCGGCCTCGATGGACACCGCCCCGTGGATCGCGTTCGGCGGCACGAGGAAGCTGTCGCCCTGCTTCAGCCGCTCGGTCCGGCCCGCGATGGTCACGTCGAAGACGCCCGCCTCGACGAGGCTGCACTGGATGTGCGGATGCGAGTGGGGCGTGCCCACGGCCCCGGCCTGGAAGGCCACGCGCACCATCATGACCTCCGCATTGTACGTGAGGACCTTGCGGCGGATACCCTCGCCTGCGGGCTCCCAGTTGATGGTGCTGTCGAAGGCGAAAGGTTCGTTGATACGGTTCATGGTTCCTCCAGAATGGGTCAGCGTGCCAGCCAGCCGCCGTCCACCGGCAGGACGATGCCGTGGACGTAGTTTGCCGCGGGCGATGCCAGGAAGACAGCGGCGCCGGCGAGGTCCGTCGGATCCCCCCACCGTCCGGCCGGGATCCGCGCGAGAATGTCGGCGCTTCGCTTCGGATCGCCGCGGAGCGCCTCGGTGTTGTTGGTGACGAAATAGCCCGGCGCGATGGCATTCACGTTGATGCCCTTCGCGGCCCATTCGCAGGCGAGGAGCCGCGTGAGACCGGCCAGACCGCTCTTGCTCGCCGTATAGGACGGGATGCGGATGCCGCCCTGGAACGACAGCAGCGACGCGATGTTGATGATCTTGCCGCCGTGCCCATCCGCCAGCATGGTGCGGGCGACCGCCTGCGATAGGAAGAAAGTCGATTTGAGATTGACGTTCATCACGTCGTCCCAGTCCTTCTCCGTGAACTCGATGGCATCCGCCCGGCGGATGATGCCGGCATTGTTGACGAGGACGTCGATCCGTCCGGTCACCGAGACCGCTTCGGCGACGATCCGTTCGATGGGCTCCAGGCTCGACAGGTCCGCCTGGACGGCATGGAAGCCCGCGCCGGCCTCGCGGCACAGGCGCTCGGTCTCGTCCATGGCGGAGCGGCCGACGGCCACGAGGGAGGCGCCGGCCTGCGCCAGGGCCACGGCAATGGCCTGGCCCAGGCCGGTATTGGCCCCGGTCACGATCGCCGTCTTGCCGGTCAGATCGAACGAGGCCGTCACCGCAGCGACTCCATGGGCACCATATCCATATCGGTGAAGTCCTGGTTGTCGCCGCCCATGGCCCACACGAAGGTGTAGTTGCTGGTGCCGACGCCGGAATGGATCGACCAGCCGGGAGACAGGATCGCCTGCTCGTTGGCGACCACGAGATGCTTCGTCTCGTCGGGCTCGCCCATGAAGTGGAACACGCGCGTGTCGGGCTGCATGTCGAAATAGACATAAACCTCCGAGCGGCGGTCGTGCAGATGCGCCGGCATGGTGTTCCACATGCTGCCGGGCTTCAGCTGGGTCATGCCGAGGACGAGTTGGGCCGAGCGGCACACCTCCGGGTGGATCATCTGGAAGATCGTCCGGACATTGCCGTTCGCGGCATCGCCCAGATCGACCCGGCGGGCCCGGTCGAGGCCGATCTTCACCGTCTCGAAGCGCGCATGGGCGGGCGTGCTGACGAGGTAGAACTTCGCTGGCGTAGCCTCGTCGAGGCTCTCGAAGACGACATCCTTCGTGCCCATGGCGACATAGAGCGCATCGCGCGGAGCAAGATCGTGAATCTCTCCATCGGTATGAACGCGCCCCGCGCCGCCGAGATTGACGATTCCGAGCTCACGCCGGTCCAGGAAGTTCGGCGAGCCGATCTGCTTGTGCGATTCCAGCCGGATCGCCCCGGCGGTGGGGGTCGCACCACCGACCACGAGCCGGTCGATATGACTGTAGGTCAGTTTCACCGCGCCTGGAACGAACAGCGTCTCGATCAGGAAATGGCGGCGCAACTCGGCCGAGCTGAAATGGCGCACGGCCTCGGGGTGGCATACCTGCCGGATTTCGATGGTCATCGTTACCTCGTGAATACGTGGGATCAGCGGAACAGGGCCGGGAGCCAGAGCGACAGGCCCGGAATGTAGGTGACGAGCAGCAGGACGAAGACGCTTGCGCCCAGGAAGGGCCAGATCGTCTTCATGGCCTCGCCGATGGTGATCTTGCCGACCGCACAACCGACGAAGAGCACCGAGCCCACCGGCGGCGTGTTGAGCCCGATACCGGCATTGAGGATCAGGATCACGCCGAAATGCACCGGATCAATGCCGAAGGCCTTGATGACGGGCAGGAAAATCGGCGTGCAGATGATGATCATCGGCGCCATGTCCATGAAGGTGCCGAGCACCAGCAGGATCACGTTGATGAGCAGGAGCACGACGATCGGATTGTCGGATACGGTCCGCATCAGCTCGATCGTCGCCTGCGGCACCTGCAGGAAGGCCATAAGCCAGCCGAAGGCGCTCGCCGTCCCGATGACGAGCAGCACCATGGCGGTGGTGCGTACGGCCCCGAGCGTCGCCTCGACGAAGCTCTCCCAGTTCATCTCGCGGTAGACGAAGAGCGTGACGAGCAGCGCATAGACGACGGCGATGCACGAACTCTCCGCCGCCGTGAAGACGCCAGAGCGGACGCCGCCGAAGATGATGAAGATCAGCAGGATGCCCGGCACGGCGGAGACCAGGAAATAGGCCAGCATCCGGAAGCCGGGGAACGGATCGGCCGGATAGCCGCGGCGGACGGCCACCACATAGGCGGTGATCATTAGGGCGGCGGCCAGAAGAAGACCCGGCAGGACACCCGCCGTGAACAGATCCGCCACCGAGATCGTTCCCCCGGCCGCGATCGAATAGATGATCATGTTGTGCGACGGCGGGATGAGCAGCGCGATGATGGCGGAGTTCACCGTCACGTTGACGCTGTAATCCTTTGCATAACCTCGCTTCTCCATCTGCGGGATCATGATGCCGCCGATGGCGGAGGCATCCGCGATGGCGGAGCCCGAGATGCCGCCGAACAGGGTCGAGGCCACCACGTTCACCTGCCCGAGACCGCCCCGCAGGTGGCCGACGAAGCCGGCTGCCAGACGGATCAGGCGATCCGCGATGCCGCCGCGCATCATGAGATCGCCCGCATAGATGAAGAACGGGATCGCCATCATGGCGAAGGCGTTCATGCCGGAATTGAGCTGCTGGAACACCACGACCGGCGGCAGCTGCATGTAGAGCACGGTGGCCAACGATGCGATGCCGAGGCAGAACGCGACCGGCGTTCCGATGATGAGCAGGAGCGTGAAGACGCCGAAAAGAACCCAGATCTCCATGGACTTAATCCTTCACGGCAACGAGATGCGGCTCGTCCACGCGCACCATCGGGACATCCTCGCCGACGAGAAGCAGGCGCACGAGCTTTTCCAGGGAAAAGAGCGCGATCAGAACGCCGCCTACGGCGAGAGGGACGTAATCGAACCCTTGCGGGATCGGCAGGCCCGGCATCAGCGCCGACCAGGTCTCGACCGCCAGCATCGTGCCGTACCACGCCATGGCGCCACCGAAGATCATCACGAGCACCTCGGTGACCGCGAGCATGACCTGACGCAGGCCTTGAGGGGCGTAGTGCAGCGCGATCTCGAATCCGAGATGGTTGCCCTCGCGCACGCCCACGGCGGAGCCCAGCAGGATGAACCAGCTCATGAGGAGCAGGGAGGCGGGCTCCGTCCAGCTCGGCGATTCGTTCAGCACGTAACGTCCGAACACCTGCCAGGCGACGAAGGTGGTCATGAGGATGAGGCCGATCCCGGATATCCAGAGCGCCGCCCGATTGACGACGGCGAGGACGCGGGACAGCGCGGCAAGTTCAGCGCGCATCGGTAAAGATCTCCAGGGGACAGGGACGGACCGGCTTGAGCATCGGACCCAAGAGTGGACTTGCACTTTTGGGATCCGACCGATGCTCATTCTTGGCTGGCACATCGTTCTATGCGGAAAACCGGATCTACTTTTCCGCACGCTGCGCCGGCCGGTCCGAGGGAGCGGACGTGCAGGTCCGCTCAGTTCATCGCCTGGATGCGGGAGACGAGCTCCTTCACCTTCGCGTCCTTGGCGTATTTCTCATAGACGGGCTTCATGGCGTCGATGAAGGGCTGCTTGTCGACGTTGTTGATCTGGCTGCCGCTCGCCCGGATCTTCTTCTCGGCCTCCTTCTCGCGTGCTTCCCAGAGCTCGCGCATCTTCACGACGGATTCCTTCGCCGTCTCGCGCACCGCCTTCTGGTCGTCCGGCGAGAGCTTGTCGAAGCTCTTCTTCGACATCACCAGCACCTCCGGCGACATGGAATGCTCGGTGAGCGAGTAGAACTTCGCCACCTCGAAGTGACGGAAGGAATCGTAGCTCGGCCAGTTGTTCTCGGCTCCGTCCACGACGCCGGTCTGGAGCGCCGAATAGACCTCGCCTGGAGGCATCGGAGTCGCGTTCGCACCGAGCGCGTTCACCATGTCGAGGAAGAGATCCGACTGGATCACGCGCACCTTCATGCCCTTGAGATCGGCCGGCGTGTTGATGACGCGCTTGGAATTGTAGAACGACCGGGCGCCCGAATCGTAGAAGGCCAGCGCCACCAGCCCATGGGGCTCGAAGGCCTTCAGGATCTGATCGCCTACGGGACCGTCCATGGTCTTGCGCATATGGTCGACCGACCGGAAGATGAAGGGCAGCGACGGGACCAGCGTCTCGGGAATGAGGTTGTTGAACGGACCCATGTTGATCCGGTTCAGGTCGATCACACCGAAGCGGGTCTGCTCGATCGTATCCTTCTCTTGGCCCAGCTGCGCGGAGTGGAACACCTGCACCTTGTACCGGCCGTTGGTCTTCTTCTCGAGCAGGGAGCCGAAATATTTGACAGCTTCGACTGTGGGATATCCGTCCGGGTGGATGTCGGCCGAGCGAAGGGTCGTCTGGGCGCCGGCCGCGCCGCTCATGAATGCCGCCCACACGCCAAGGGCGGTCGCAGCGAGAGTTCTCCTGGTGAACATCATCTTCCTCCTTAGGCTTCCTCGTATGCTTTATTGGTTCGAACCAAGCCTTCGGCCGGCTTGTCCTGCGCCCCCGGGCCATGGCACCCATCGGAACGGGACCAGTCGCTGCTTGCCGCGGCTTACCTGGTCGACGATTGTATGGTAGTATGCACTTATATGTTACGCAACCCGCCAAAAGAATGAGAGTGCCGTGAACACGCCTTTTCCTGTCGGCCAGGGCTCAGCCGCCCAGCGCATTGAGAGCGAGTTGCGCCGCCTGATCATCGCCCTGGAGCTTCCCCCCGGAAGCCGCCTCTCCGAGCAGGACATCGCGGAGCGGCACGGGGTGTCGCGCCAGCCGGTGCGGGAGGCGCTGATCGGCCTGGCGCGGACCCGGCTGGTGGAGATCCAGCCGCAGCGCGGCACCACGGTCGTAAAGATCTCGGTGCGCAAGATGATGGAGGCCCGGTTCGTCCGGGAGGCGATTGAGACGGCGGTCGTGCGCCGCGCCTGCTCGTCCTTCGACCCGCAGAGCCGCGAGCGGATCGAGAATCTTCTCGAAATGCAGGAGCAGGCGGCCCGGCGGAACGACCACGATGCCTTCCAGCGCTACGACGAGCTGTTCCACATCGCCCTGGCTGAGGGCGCCGGCTGCCCGCTGGCCTGGGAGGCTGTTCAGGACATCAAGGCCCATATGGACCGGGTGTGCCAGCTGACGCTGCCGAGCCCGGAGGCCATGCTGCCCCTGATCGACCAGCACCGCGCCATCATGACGGCCATCGACAGCCGCGATGAGGATGCCGCGGCCGAGGCTATGCGCCGGCATCTTACCGAGATCCTTCGCGCCCTGCCCCGGGTCGAGGCGGAGAACCCGGAACTCTTCAGCTCCTGAGCCCTCGGCGCCATCGCGAGGCGGCGCGAAAGCCGTTGCCTCTCTCGGGACCTTGCGCTCTCATGATGGTTGCCGCTCCGGCACGTCGGCGCGGCCAACGACATCGATCGTCCAGGGAGCCGCAATGCCAATCCTCTCCAGCCCCACGCGCCGGGCCCTGCTCGGCCTTGCTCTGAGTGCCTCAGTCTGTCTGGCTTCCGGCGCCGTGCTCGCCCAGCCGGCCGCCTATCCGTCCCGGCCCGTGCGTCTGATCGTGCCGTTCACGCCCGGCGGCACGACGGACATCTTCGCCCGGCTCGTGGGTGAAAAGCTGTCCCAATCCCTGGGGCAACAATTCGTCATCGAAAACCGGGGCGGCGCCGGCGGAAACATCGGGACCGATGCGGTCGCCAAGGCCGATCCCGACGGCTACACCCTCGTGATGGGAACGGTGGGCACCCACGCCATCAATCCGAGCCTCTACGCCAAGATGCCCTACGATGCGCTCAACGATTTCGCACCCGTCGCCTACGTGGCCGGCGTGCCGAACCTGATGGTGGTCAGCCCCAAGACCGTGAAGGCGACAAATGTCCAGGAATTCATCGCCGAGGCCAAGGCGGCGCCGCGCAAGCTGACCATGGCGTCCTCGGGCAACGGCACCTCGATCCATCTGTCGGGCGAGCTCTTCAAGCAGATGACCGGGGTCGAGATGCCCCACGTTCCCTATCGCGGCAGCGGCCCGGCGGTGAACGACCTGATCGGCGGCCAGGTGGATGTGATGTTCGACAACCTGCCCTCGTCCATCGAGCAGGTCCGCGGCGGCAACCTGCGGGCGCTGGCGGTCACCTCGTCGAAGCGGTCTCCAGCCATCCCGGACAAGCCGACCCTGGCCGAGGCGGGCCTGCCCGGCTTTGAGGCCTCGAGCTGGTTCGCCCTGTTCGCCCCGAAGGGCACGCCGCCCGAGATCACATCCAGGCTGAATCAGGAGGTGCGCAAGGCTCTCGAGACCCCCGAGCTTCAGAAGCGCTTCGCGGATCTCGGCGGCGAGATCCGGACGATGAGCCCGGACGAGCTCATGGCCTATGTGAGGACCGAGCACGAGAAATGGGCCAAGGTCGTGAAAGCCTCGGGCGCCAAGGTCGACTGATCGGGTATGGAGGCGCCCTGAGGCGCCTCCCTGCCGCCTAGTACTCCATCTCGAAGCCCAGACCCACGGAGCTGCCGCCCTCGGCGTTGATCTCGCCCTGCGCCTTCAGGCGCCGCGTCAGGTCGATATCGACCGTCACGCCGCTCTCATCCGGCTGCGCGCCCGCCCTGACGCCGACCCGCACGTTGTCGCTGATGTAGCGCGAGACACCCACGCCCGGACCGCCGCCGGCCCCGACGGTGATGTCAAGGCTGTCGACCCCGAGGGACCGGCGCAGCTGCTCGAACGCGTCGTTGCCGGACCCGCCGGAGAGCTGCGCGACCGCCTGGGCGAGCTGCAGGGCCTGTCCGGCCGAAAGCCCTCCCGACGGCCTCTGGAACAGGATGCGCGAGAGAACCTCGTCTTGCGGCAGGTCGGGCTCCGAGCTGAACGTGAATTCGGGGCTCGAGGCCGGGCCCGTGACGCCGATGCGCGCGGTGACGTCGCCCGCCTGGGTCTCGGCCAGGAAGTCGAGCGACGGCGTGAGATCGCCGGTGAAGTCCAGCCGCCCGCGCGTGAAATCGAGCCTCTGGCCCAGAAGGTCGAAGCGGCCGCGGCGGAGTTCGAAGGCCCCGATAGCGATCGGATCCTGGGTCGTGCCCTGGAGCCGCAGGTCGCCGCCGAGTTCGGCATTGATGCCGCGGCCGCGCACGAAGATGCGGTTCTGCGCCGTCAGCGTCAGGTCGAGCTCCGCCCGGAACGGGGTGCCGCGCGCGGAAGCGGATTGCCGCCGCTTGGCGAGGGCGAGCCGCGCCGCGGCGGTCGGGGTCGGCCGCACATGCCGGGTGCCGGGCAGCGGCCGCAGGGTGGTGGGCAGCCGGTCCGGCACAGAGACGTTCATGGTGATGATGTTGATCCGTCCCGCAGCCCGCGGTCGGCTCAGGAGCGGCCCCGAAAGCGTCAGGTCAAGGTCGGCGCTCGCCTCTACGGTCTCGTTCGAGACGAGCTGGGCCCGGGTTCCCGTGATGCGAATCTCGCCGGGCAGCCCCGCGGCAGGATCGATGGTCACCTGGCCGCGGGCCGCCAGGGACCCGCCGGCGGGCGTCTGGGCCGTGAGGTTCTCGATGGAGAGCACCTGCCCGCGGGCGACGAACCGTCCGGCGATGCCGTTGAGCTGGATCCCCTGCAGGGAGTCGACGAAGCTGCCATTGGCGAGCGTCACGCTGCCCTCGATTCGCGGGTTCGAGAACGTGCCGGCAATTGACAGGTCGAGATTGGCGGCTCCTGTCAGACGCTGACCGGATGCGGACAGAAAGGAGTTGGCTATGGCGAGATCGGTGCGCCCGGCAACCCTCAGAGCAAGCTCGTCGGCAGGGCTCAAGGGAACGCTGCCCGAGACCTGCAAGGTTCCGCCGCGGCCGATGGCGATCCTCGCGTCGAGACCAGCGCGCTGGTCGGCCAGCCGCCCCTGCGCGTCGATGGTGAGCGCCGGCAGGCCGGCCCGACGCGTCTCGGCCGTGGCGAGACCCGATACGGTGACCCGGTAGGTTCCGGTAGGACTTGCCACCGTCCCACCAATGGACGCATTGCCGTTGACCGTGCCGGCGAGGCCGAGATTGGGGACCACGATGTCAGCGACCTGAAGCGGCAGGCTGCGGATGTCGACCGTCAGATCCAGCCTGTCGGCCACCGTGCCGTTCACGGTGACCCGTCCCTGATCCGTCGCGATCACCAGGTTGGACAGGGTGACGGCACCGTTCTGCAACGTGATGGCCGCCGGCTGCGCCAGAGCCAGGCGCCTGCCACCCCGACGGGCGCTGAAGCTCGCAAGCTCGATCCGTGTCGCGTCACCGGGTACGACGCGACCCTGTGCATCGAGATCGAACCCTTGGCCGACAGCCGATGCGGTGAACTGCGAGGACTGAGGCGTACCGGCAGCCACAAAGCGTACGGTTCGGTAGGTCTGTCCGCCGGCCGTCAGAGCCTCGGCCGAAACCGTGCCGTCGATCATCGGACGGCGATAGAGATCCTGGAGGGTGAGCCTGGCGTCGACGTCCCTCACCAACACGTCCGCCACGGCAAAGCGCGCGCCACGCGCGGTCACCTGAACGTTCTGACCGCCGTTGCTGACGCTGAGTGAAACAGCGGCATCCAGTGCGCCATCGAGCTTGGTGAGCACGAGCGGCGAGAGATCGTCGAAGTTGCTGCCGGACAGCTTGATGTCACCCTGTGCCAGATTGTCGGCGCCCAGGCTGAGATTTCCGTTCAGCGCCACCGAGCCGATGTCGATATCGAGCCGGTCCAGGAGCCATCCGCCCGCCGCGGGCCTTGCGAGATGCAGAGAACCGGTTGCGGGCTTTCCATCCACCTGCCCATCCAGCGTGAGCGCCGCGTCCAGTGCGCCCGTCACATCTTTGGCATCGAGGCTGACGCCGAGGTTCGGAACAGATCGATTGAGAGCCCGTACGTCGGTGAGTGTTGCGACCCCTTTCACGTCTGGCCGCTCAAGGGAGCCCCCGAGACGAGCCATGATGCTGGCCCGGCCGGCGGTGATCCGTGGATCCACACGCCTGAGCTCGTCGATGGTCACGTCCAGGCCGAGATCGGCCGCCGACTGGGTGGCGCGCCCGTCGATCCTGGCATCGAGATGTGCCCCGTCGAGCCGGAAATTCTCGAAACCGAAGCCGTTGGGAATGCGCCGCACCGTGCCCGCCGCCGTGACCGTCCGTCCGAGAAGGCCATCGACAGCCGGCATCCCCGTCGAGAGTTCGTGCAGCCGGGCATCGATGACAGCCGCCATATCGTATCGACGCGGATTGCCCGACAGCTGCGCCGTCAGGGTGGCCGACCCCTGCAGCGGCCGGCCTGCGAGGCCTGAGAAGGAAGCCAGAGCCGGAAGGCGGGCATCGACCGTGCCGTCGAGAACGGTACTCCCCACCCGCCCCGTGAATCCGGCCTGCGCCGTGGAGGTTTCGATCCGGGCCGTCTCGACATTGGCAACCCCGTCCAGACCGAAGGAACCGCGCGAGGTGATCGAGAGCGTAGGCCCCACCGCGCGGGCGAGCGCCCGGTCGGCCGGCCGGATCCCCGCCGCATTGGCATCGATAGCGAAAGAGAACCGCTCAGGCGGCGAGACGCCTTCCACCGGATTCATCGCAATACGGGCCGTCAGCGTATCCAGCGCCCCGTCCGGCAGCCGGATCTCGGCGGCCTCGAGCGAGCCGTTGATGCGGGGCGCCGTCAAGGATCCCTGCACGGTGCCGTCGAAGTTGAGCCGGGCGATTTCCGCCTCTCCGGCGCGCGTTTTCGCGCCGTCGGTCGGCAGGGCACGCGCGTTGAGGGTCAGATCGAGAACCTGGCCGGAACTGACCGTCCCGGTCATCTCGAATCGGGCGACATTCGACGTAATGCGGATCGGCTGGAACCTCACGCTGCCATCATCGCCGACCGTCACGCTGCCGACGAGCTGGGTGGTCCCGCTGAAGACCGGAGCGGCCGGCGCCGGCAGCAAACCCTCGATGCGGGCCGCGAGATCCAGGTTCGCGTCGTAAGCCGCATTCGCCCGTTTGACGGTCGCGGTCCCGGCGGCGCCGATCGTCGGTCCGGCGGAGAAATCCAGCCGGGCGGCGAAGTCGCTCAAGGGCCCCTGGCCGGCGAGCTTCAGATCGACGGGCGGAAGCCCGGGCAGATCCATCAACCGGGCGGCGATACCGCCAGCCGGTTCCTGGTGCGTGAGGTTGAGAGCCAACCGGTTCGTCTGCGGCACGTAGGTGAGATCGATCGACAGCCGTCCGGGGGCATCGAGGCGCTGCGCCTCGAAGGTCAGGTCGAGTCCCTCGGAGGGATTCCCGAGTTGGGCGGAGCCTGCCGCCGAGAGCCGCGCCTGCGTGCCGAGCACCGGCTGGCCAAGGGCGAGTTCCTGCAGGGCGAACCGATCCACGATCACCCGGACCGGCAGGTCGGGCAGGATCGGCTCGTCGGAAACGGGAGCGTCCTCCTCCGCAGGCAGTGGCCTGCGCGCAATTTGGAGACGATCCATGGTGAGTTCGTCGACCTGAAGGCGTCCGGTCAGAAGCGCCGTACGGCTCCAGACGAGACGCGCACGATCGAGGTTCAGCCACACGCCGTCCCGATCGGCGATGCGCACGTCCCGGATGACCGCGTTCGATGAGAGCGCGCCCTCGATGCTGCCGATGGTGACCCGAGTCGTCGGCGTCGACAGGAGACGTGAAATCAGGTTGGCCAGAACGCCCTGATCGCTCTGCGCCTGACTGGGACGGCCTCCGACCAGCCAGAAGGCTGCAGCTGCCAGTAAGGCGATGATCGACAGGAGGGCGATGGAGCGGATTGGCTTGATCATCAGAAGGCCTGTCCGATTCCGACATAAATGGCGTAGGACGGATCGCGGGGTCCCGGATTGACCGGGATTGCGACATCCAGGCGGATGGGGCCGATGGCCGTATAATAGCGCAGGCCCAGGCCTGCCCCGACACGGATGGTCTCGTCGAAATCCGGGAAGCTCGACTCGAAGGCGGTGCCGGCGTCCACGAAGGGAACGATGCCGATGGTGTTGGTGATCTTGATGCGGGCTTCCAGCGAGGCTTCGAGCAGGCTACGGCCGCCGATCGGCTCTCCGAGGTAGGTCGGGCCGAGCGTCCGGTAACGGTAGCCACGCACCGAACCGCCGCCGCCGGCATAGAAGCGCCGATTGGCCGGGATCTCGTCGAGATCCGCGCCGACGATCGAGCCCAGACCGATCCGGCCGGCGAGGATGTAACGAGCTTCCTCATCAAGGGAGAAGTAAGCCGAGGCCGATCCTCGCGCGATCGTGATTGGGACCGTGGAGCCCAGGAATTCCGGGTAAGGGGCGACCGAGGCGAGCACCCGCACGCCCTTGGTGGGATTGAGGAGGTTGTCGGTCGAGTCGTAGCTGAGAGACAATGGAAGGCCGACCAGGGTGTAGTCGATCTGACCGAGGATGTCGGTCGCCTGCCCCTTCTCGTACTCAATGCCGCCCTGGATCGAGAAGGTGTCGCTGAAGCGGTGGCGGATGCCGGTGCTCGCATTCGCGAGGCGGCTCGTATAGCCCTCCGTCCTGTCCCTTTCGACAAGGCCGTCCACCAGCCAGTCGTTGCGGGTTCCCCAGAGGGCGGGCTTGAGGAAGCTCGCGCGGAACCGTCCTCCGAGGTTGTCCCAGGTGAAATCCTGGTTCCGGTTGGGATCGCCCCCATCCTCGGTGAGATAGAAGATGCTGCCCTCGAGCCGCAGCCGCTCGGCGCCGCCGAACAGGTTGCGATGTGCCCAGTAGGCTCGGACCGCCGGTCCGTCCGTCGTCGAATACTGAACCGATGCGCCGATGACCCGCAACGGGCGTTCGGTCAGCTCCACGAAGAGAGGCAGGTTGCCATAGGCGTCGAGGGCCGTGCCCTCGCGGATCCGCACGGACGACAGGGCTTCGATCTGGGAGATCGATTTGCGCATGGACGTGAGTTCTGCGGGCGAATACGGATCGCCCGGCTCCGTGTAGATGAAGGAGCGCACCACCGCCGGATCGACGTTCTCCGCTCCGCTGATCGAAATCTCCCCGATCCCGGCGCGGGGACCGGGCTCGACCGCGAGGGTCACATCCATGGCCGCGGCCGGATGGATCACGACGGGATCCTGCCGCTGGATCTTGGCGAAGGGACGCGACTGGGCCCGGAAATGGTCAACGATCCGCGCTTCTGCCGCGACGATGTCGGCGGAACGCGCCGGATCGCCCGGCTTGAGTTGAACGATCCTGGGCGGAAGCTCGCCGGGTGGGAAGGGACGCCCCGTCCGTGCATCCACGATGGCGAAATCCCTCAGGGCAAATTGCGGCCCCGGATCCGCGATGATGTGAATGGGCACGAGCGCGCGCGCGAGGTAGCCCGAGGCCGCCCGGGTCGCGGCATCCGACCGGGAGGCCTGCAGCATCAGCGGGACCCCGGCCACGTTGATGGTGACGCGGGCATTGTAGTAGCCCGCCCCCCAGAGCGCATCGATGAGACGGGGCAGATCGGCCTCGGCACGGCTAACCAGCGCGGCGGCGTCGGGCGGGGGATCCGATTGCAGGCTTTGGAGGGTCGAGGCGTCCTTCAGAGTCTGCTTCAGGTCGCTATTGTCGCCGCCGACGACGATATCGAGTGAGTAAGGCAGAGCCTGCTGGCTCGGCGGGGGCGGCGCATCGCTCGTCCCGCGAAGCCACCCGAAGAGATCAAGAGCGAAGGCAGGCGCGATCGGCAGGCTACTGAACAGAACGCCTACGAGAACAGGGACCACGATCCGTCGTTTGTTACTCAGCCACCGCAATTGAGGCACGATCTCCCTGGCCAACTCGGATCAACGTCTTCCGGTCCTTCAGCCCATCGCGCCCAACTCGGCGTCCGGCCCCGATCTGCTTAGTTGACCGGGAGGCACCTAATCACAGTTTCCTCAACGGCAAAACCCTGACGCTCCGATTTTGGAATGATAGTTGAGGAAAGGTCACAGGAGCTGCTGAGGAAAATATACTTTCAGTAGAAGCCATCCTCTCCCGTCGCCGCGCAGGCTCAAATCGGCTTGGGCCCGGCCATTCAATAACATTCTACTCAGACCGGAAGCCAATTGGAGTGATGATCGCTCGACCTCGCCGAATGTGGCGAAAATGAGAACTTGCCGGCGCCCTTCGGAAAATTCGTGTTCATCTAACCTCTACTGGGAACTGATAGCCAAGCCTCATTGACCAACCGGACCACCGGGTGTAATTTTTAGAAACAGGCGCGTGGCTAAGATCAAGTTGCTCCGATGTAGAGCGACCGTCTTGGTGCCAGGTTTGCTTACAGTTTTGTTTTGGTTGAATTCTCCTGTAGAGTTTTCCAGCCAAAATCATTGTAAAGGCGTACAGGAGTTATTGCCTTCTGCTTCAGATCCGAGGCCTCTCGCGGCAAGGATGGGTGAAGAATGGCTGTAGCGCTCATATTGGTTCTGGTGGCCATCGGTTCGGTTGTATTCCACCTCGTCAGCCCCTGGTGGTGGACCCCGATCGCTTCGAACTGGCGCTATATCGACAACACGATCATCATCACCTTCTGGATCACCGGAGCGGTCTTCGTCGCCGTCGTCCTGTTCATGGCCTATTGCATCTATCGGTTTCGCCACCAGAGCGGCCGGCAGGCGCATTACGAACCCGAGAACAAGCGCCTCGAATGGTGGCTGACCGTTGTGACCGGACTTGGCGTGGCCGCCATGCTGGCGCCGGGCCTGTTCGTCTGGAGGCAGTTCATCACCGTTCCGGATGACGCAACCGACATCGAGGTCTTCGGACAGCAATGGCAATGGAGCTTCCGTCTGCCAGGTGCGGATGGCCGCCTTGCCACCTCGGACACGCGCCTTATCAGCCCGGACAATCCGCTGGGGCTGAACAAGGAAGACCCTAAATCGCATGACGACGTCGTCATCGAAGGCGGCGAGTTGCATCTGCCGGTGGGCAAGCCGGTCAAGGCGCTTCTTCGCTCCGCCGATGTTCTCCATAACTTCTATGTGCCGGAGTTTCGCGCGAAGATGGATCTGGTGCCCGGTCAGATCTCCTACATCTGGTTCACGCCAACGCGAACCGGGGAATACGAAATCCTTTGTGCGGAACTCTGCGGTGTCGGACACCCGCAGATGCGCGGGAAGGTGATCGTTCAGGAAGCAAGCGACTATCAGGCATGGTTGCAGGATCAGGCATCGCGCAGTTTCGCGCGCCTTGCTCCTGCGTCCAACTGAAGAGGCGGTCCCGCTTCGTCACGGAGAGAAGGAACGGAACTGATCGAGGAGAGCCTGCCGATGGTCGACGTGCCACTTGGTCCTGCCGGAGTCGTCGCCCCGGCAGATGTCGAAGATGTCGAACTCTATCATCCCCATACCTGGGTGACGAAGTACGTCTTCAGTCAGGATGCGAAGGTCATCGCCATTCAGTATTCGTTCGTCGCACTCTCTGTCGGGCTGATCGCACTCGTGCTGTCGTGGCTGATGCGGTTGCAGCTCGGATTTCCCGGCGTCTTCACCTTCATCGATGCCAACGCCTATTACCAGTTCATCACCATGCACGGCATGATGATGGTGGTCTATGTGCTCACGGCCTTGTTCCTGGGCGGCTTCGGCAACTACCTCATCCCCCTGATGGTCGGCGCGCGCGATATGGTCTTTCCCTATGTCAACATGCTGAGCTTCTGGATCTATCTGCTCGCCGTTCTGGTTCTCGTCGCGAGCTTTTTCGCGCCCGGCGGCCCGACCGGGGCCGGATGGACGCTCTATCCCCCGCAGGCCATCCTCTCCGGCACCCCCGGCGGGCAGGAATGGGGCATCATCATGATGCTCGCCTCCCTGATGATCTTCATCATCGGATTCACCATGGGCGGGTTGAATTACGTGGTGACGGTTCTTCAGGCGCGCGCACGTGGCATGACCCTGATGCGCATGCCCCTCACGGTCTGGGGGATCTTCACCGCGAGCTTCATGGCGCTGCTCGCCTTCCCGGCGCTCTTCGTCGGCGCCGTGATGATGCTCTTCGACAGGATCTTCGGGACCAGCTTCTTCATGCCGGCCATCGTCGAGATGGGGCAGCCTCTGGAACGCAACGGTGGCTCCCCCCTGCTCTTCCAGCACCTGTTCTGGTTCTTCGGACATCCCGAGGTCTACATCGTCGCCCTGCCGGCCTTCGGCATCGTGTCGGACCTGATCAGCACCCATGCGCGGCGCAACATCTTCGGCTACCGCATGATGGTCTGGGCGCTGCTGGCCATCGGGGCCCTGAGCTTCGTGGTTTGGGCCCACCACATGTATGTGAGCGGCATGAATCCCTATTTCGGGTTCTTCTTCGCCACCACGACCCTGATCATCGCCGTGCCCACGGCGATCAAGGTCTACAATTGGATCCTCACGCTCTGGCGTGGCAACATCCACCTGACCGTTCCGATGCTGTTCGCTCTCGCGTTCATCGTCACCTTCGTGAACGGAGGCCTCACCGGCCTGTTTCTCGGCAACGTGGTGGTCGACGTCCCCCTCTCCGACACGATGTTCGTGGTCGCGCATTTCCACATGGTCATGGGCGTGGCCCCCATTCTGGTGATTTTCGGGGCGATCTACCACTGGTACCCCAAGGTGACCGGCCGCATGCTGAACGACACCCTCGGCAAGATCCACTTCTGGGTCACGTTTCTGGGAGCCTATGCGATCTTCTTTCCCATGCACTATCTCGGCCTGATGGGCATCCCGCGCCGGTACTACGAGTTGGGCGACATGGCCTTCGTCCCGCCATCGGCGCATACCCTCAATGCCTTCATCACCATCGTGGCCCTGATCGTCGGAGCGACCCAGCTGGTTTTCGTGTTCAACCTGTTTTGGAGCCTGCGCCACGGGCGGCCGTCCGGCGGCAATCCCTGGCGGGCCACCACGCTGGAATGGCAGACGCCCGAGACCCCGCCGCCCCACGGCAACTGGGGCAAGGACCTGCCCGTCGTGTATCGCTGGGCCTACGATTACAGCGTCCCGGGTGCCGATCAGGATTTCCTGCCGCAGAACAAGCCCGGGATCACGCGGACTGCGCCGGAATCGCCCCATGGCTAGCATCCTGCTGTTCCTGAGCGTGCTCGCCGTCATTGCCGCCTGGTGGCTCGCACGCCAAGGCCTGGCCTCGAAACCCTGGCTGGAGCAGGAAGTGACCGGCGCCCTGCCGGAAGCGGATCCGACCCCGCCGTCCAAGATCGGGCTCGGCATCTTCCTGGCGGTCATCGGCTCCCTGTTCGCGTTGTTCATCAGCGCCTATGCGATGCGCATGCAACTGCCGGATTGGCGCAATGTACCGATCCCGAGAATCCTGTGGCTCAACACAGCGATGCTCGCCTTGAGCAGCCTTGCCCTGCATGGGGCCGGGACGTCTGCCCGACGGGATGATTTGGCCGGCCTCAGGATCGGCCTCCTGGCAGCCGGCATTTCGGCCCTGGCGTTTCTCTCGGGCCAACTCCTGGCCTGGCGGCAGCTGACCGGCGAAGGCTACCTTCTTGCGGGAAATCCGGCCAATGCCTTCTTCTATGTCCTGACCGGCGTCCACGGTCTTCATCTGCTCGGCGGATTGGTCGCACTGGGCAGGACCATCGAAAGGTCATGGCGTGAGACGGCCGACAGCTCACTTCGGCTGTCCGTGGAGCTCTGCGCCACCTATTGGCATTTCCTGTTCCTCGCCTGGCTCGTCTTCCTGAGCGTGATGACCGGCTGGGCGGGAGACTTTGTGGACATCTGTCGGCAATTGCTGACCTGAGGGGGGTTCTGCACATGGCGGAACAGGTTCTGACGGAGTTGAGGACGACCCACAGCGAGGCGACCGGGCTGCGCAGCATCGCGACCGACTTCTCCTCCGACCGGCAGGCCTTCAGGAACGTGTCCTGGGGCAAGGCCATGATGTGGATCTTCCTTCTCAGCGACACCTTCGTCTTCAGCTGCTTCCTGATCTCCTACATGACGGCCCGGATGTCCACGACCGTGCCCTGGCCCAATCCGAGCGAAGTCTTCGCCCTGACCATCGGAGGCACGTCCCTTCCCCTGATCCTGATTGCGATCATGACCTTCGTGCTGATCAGCAGCAGCGGCACCATGGCGATGGCCGTGAACTTCGGCTACCGCCGTGATCGCAGGAAGACGGCCGTCCTGATGCTGGTCACGGCTCTGCTCGGCGCGACCTTCGTCGGCATGCAGGCTTTCGAATGGACGAAACTGATCCATGAAGGCGTCCGCCCCTGGGGCAACCCGTGGGGCGCCGCCCAGTTCGGCTCGTCGTTCTTCATGATCACCGGCTTCCATGGCACGCATGTGAGCTTCGGCGTGCTGTTCCTCCTCGTCATCGCCCGGAAGGTCTGGCGCGGCGATTACGATCATGAGCGGAGGGGCTTCTTCACCAGCCGGAAGGGTCGCTACGAGTCCGTCGAGATCATGGGGCTCTACTGGCACTTCGTCGATCTGGTCTGGGTCTTCATCTTCGCGTTTTTCTATCTCTGGTGAGAACACCCGATGGCACATTCAGCAACCCATGCGCAGGGACAGCAGCATCCGATCAAGCTCTACCTGGTGGTCTGGGCCTGGCTGTTCATCCTGAGCGCCTGCTCCTATTTCGTGGACTACTTCCAGCTCCAGGGGCTGCTCAGGTATTCTCTCATCATCCTGTTCATGCTGCTGAAGGCGGGGCTGATCGTCGCTGTCTTCATGCATATGGCATGGGAGCGGCTGTCCCTGGTCTACGCCATCCTGGTGCCGATCAGCGCCGTCCTGGTGTTCGTGGCCATCATGGTCCTCGAATCCGATTATACGCTCCTGTCCAGAATCGCATTCTTCGGATCGGGCTCATGAGCAGCGCGAGGGCGGCCTGATAATGCGGGCCGCCCTCGCGCTGCTCATGAAGGCTCCTCACCTCACCGGATGGGCATCGTCAGGATGCGGGGGCTCCACGACCCGGCGGTAGAGGTGCCACGTCGCATGGCCGAGCACCGGCATCACGATGGCGAGCCCGACGAAGAGCGGGATCGACCCGATGAGGAGCGCGGCCGCCACGATGAGACCCCATAAGGCCATGGTGAGCGGGTTCATCACCACCGCCTTGACCGACGTGTAGACGGCAACGGCAGCGCCGACGTCCCGATCGAGGAGGAGCGGGAACGAAATCACGCTGATGCTGAGCACGGCCACTGCGAAGACGAAGCCGGCGATGTTGCCGAGGACGATCAAGCGCATGCCCTCGGATGTGGTGAGGACCTGGCTGATGAGCTGCGCGAAGGAGGCCGGCACCTCGTAGCCGAAGATCGATTGATAGAGGAGGCGCGCCGTCGTCAGCCATGTCAGGAAGATCACCAGCAACAGGATGCCGAGCGCGATGATCGACGGGATCGAGGGTGACTTCAGAACATTGAACGCATCCTGCCAGGAGGTCGACAAGCCGAGTTCCCGCCTGCGGCTGATCTCATAGAGACCGATGCCGGCAATGGGTCCGATCAGCGCGAAGCCCGAGGCCAAGGGATAGAGGAGTGGCAGCGCATTGTTGCTGAAGGTGAGCGCGGCAAGGCAAACGCCGACGACAGGATAGATCAGCCCGAGAAACACCAAGTGTGACGGCATGGCCCAGAAATCATCGAACCCCTTCGCCAGCGCTTCCTTCAAATCGGCAGGCGTGATCTTTCTGACGACCGGATGTGCCGGAACCTCGCTTGCTCCGGCAACAATGTGGAAATTGGCCATAATCGCTCCTCCAGGGCTGAAACCTTGGCAGTTGAGATCACGGCCGTGCGTGCGGCATCCGGAGGGTCACGCGTAACCGTAACCTATGCTTTGAGTATACGCCCGAACAATCCGCCTGTCGCCCCGGATCGAGACCGGAAACCTCGCGGCTCCGATCCGAATGCGGCAAGCCAGTCATGCATGACTAGCGCGCGAATGCGGCCAGAATCCGAGCCCATGAGCGGATGCCATGATGGAAGCTCGACAGATCGTATTTCTCGTTCGGCGAGTGCACGCGGTTGTCGAAGCGCGCGAAGCCCACCATGAGCGCATCCATGTTGAGCATCCGCTTGAAGTCGCCGACGATCGGAATGGACCCGCCCGTGCCGGCCAGCGCCGCCTCGCGGCCCCATTCCTCCGTGAGCGCATCAAGAGTCGGCTTGAGCCAGGGGCCGTCGAGCGGCAGGCTCAACGCCGGGCTGCCGCCGTGCTCCTTGAACGTCACGGAGCAATCCGCCGGAACCCGGGCGCGCACGTGCGCACGGAAGGCCTCGCGAACCTTGGCGGGATCCTGACCCGTCACGAGCCGGAAGGACACCTTGGCCGAAGCCGTCGACGGAATGACCGTCTTGAAGCCCTCGCCCGTATAGCCGCCGACGATCCCATTGACCTCGCAGGTCGGCCGGGCCCAGATCTGCTCCAGGACGCTGCGTCCCCGCTCGCCTGCAGGAATGCTCAGTCCTACCTGACCAAGGAAGCCTGCCTCATCGAACGGCAGACGGCCCCACTGCTCCTTCACGGCATCGGGGAGTTCCTGCACGCCGTCATAGAAGCCCTGCAGCGTGATCCGGCCCTCGCCGTCGCGCAGCGTGGCGAGGATCTCGGCCAGCACATGGATCGGATTGCGCGCAGCCGAGCCGAACATGCCGGAATGGAGATCCCGGCTCGCGCAGGTGATCTCGATCTCTTCGCCCACCAGACCGCGCAGCATAGTGGTGACGGCGGGCGTGTCGTTGTCCCACATGTCGGTGTCGCAGACGAGAGCGACATCCGCCGACAGTTCCTCGCGATGGGCTTCGAGGAACGGCTTCAGGCTCGGGCTGCCGGATTCCTCTTCTCCCTCCAGGAGGATCGAGACGCGGATCGGCAATGTGCCGGAGACCGCTTTCCAGGCCCGGCAGGCCTCGATGAAGGTCATCAGGGCGCCCTTGTCGTCGGAGGCTCCCCGCGCGACGATCCAGGTGTCGCCGTTGGGAGCCGCCACGAGGGTCGGCTCGAAGGGGGGCGTGGTCCACAGCTCGATGGGATCGACAGGCTGCACGTCGTAATGGCCGTAGAACAGCACATGCGGCCCTCCGGCCGCCTCGACCTGATGGCCGACGACCATGGGATGGCCCTGGGTCATGCGCGCCGAGGCATCGAAGCCCAGGTCCCGCAGTTCGGCCGCGAGCCATTCCGCCGCCTGACGGCACTCCGCCTTGTAGGCTGGATCCGTCGAGATGCTGGGGATGCGGATGAACTCGAAGAGACGCTCGAGGCTCTTGTCGAGGTCGGTGTCGATCCGATCGAGGACGGCGGGAAGATGATCTGTCACGGGAAGGTCCTCTTTGCTCGCCGCGTCGACGCGGCACCGGAACGGGATTTCCAGGCGGGCCGTGCCGTTCTACCGTCTCCGCCCGATCGGTAAAAGGGGAATCCTCACGTTCGCCCCAAGGGTATGGATGCTCCCAGGCGTTTGCCAGATCGTCTCCGGAATGGTCAGATGGAGCATCATGGCGAGGCACGCATGGACGCTTCGGAGCGCATCGACGGGATCTCGCGCTGGCTGATCGAGCGGGCGCCGCACGAGAATGTGAGGGACCTGTTCGCCGGCTTCTGCCGTGAGCTCGTCCGGGCAGGCGTGCCGATCTGGCGCGCATCCCTCGGTCTGGAGGTCCTGCATCCGGAGGTCAGCGGCTGGCAGCATGTGTGGATGGACGAGAGCGTGTCCGTGCGGGAATCCGACAGGGCCACTGCAGCAACATCGCCGTCCTATCTCAACAGTCCGACCCGCATCGTGGATGAGACGAGTGCACCCTTCCGCCGCAGGCTCGATGCGCCCGACCCTCGGATGCCGCTGCTCGAGGAGCTGAGAGCGTCGGGCGCGACAGATTACGTCATGTATCCATTGCCGTTCTTGGATCAGACCCGCACCGCTGCCATCTCCTTCGCCACACGGGATCTCCGGGGCTTCGATCCATCCGAAATCGACCAGCTGGGATACGCCGCAAGGGTGCTGAGCCCCTACCTGGAGCGCCATGTGCTGCGGCGGATCGCGATCGACCTGCTCGACACCTATGTCGGGCCTCGCACTGGCCAGCGCATCATCGAGGGCCGGGTCGATCGCGGCGCGGTGGAATTCATCGAAGCCGCAATCTGGTTCACGGATCTGCGCGGCTTCACCTCCTTGTCCGAGCACTCGCCGATCCCCGACGTGCTCGCCGATCTGAACCTCTGGTTCGGAATCATCGGCGATGTCGTCGAAGCGCATGGCGGCGAGGTTCTCAAGTTCATCGGCGATTCCGTCCTGGCGATCTTCCCGACATCGCCGGAGCAGAACGGCACCTCCGCGTGCCGAAGCGCCCTCGCGGCCGCCCAGGAGTTCTGCTCGAGAACGGAAATCGAAAACGGCGTCCGAGGATTTGCGAGCCGTGCTCCGCTGACGCATAGCCTCGCTCTGCATTTCGGCGAGGTCGCCTACGGCAATGTGGGCGCGTCTCACCGGCTCGATTTCACGGTCATCGGCCCGGCCGTGAACCGCGCCAGCAGGCTCCTGGATCTGGCCAAGCAGCTCGATCGACAAGTGCTCATGTCGCGGGTCTTCGCCCGGGAGCTCGGTCAGCCGCTCGTCGATCTCGGCCGCCACCGCCTGCGGGGCGTCGACCGCCCGCAGCAGGTTTTCGCTCCTCTTGATTGAGCTTCTGCTGTAGATAACGAGGTCATGCGCTGCGGCTTTGCGCGAAGCGGCGAGGAGGACCTTCCGTTGGCAGATTGGAACGCTGGGCAATATCTGAAATTCGAGGACGAGCGCACCCGGCCCTCCGTCGATCTCCTCGGACGTGTTCCCCTGGAGGCCGCCGCGAAGTGCGTGGACATCGGCTGCGGCCCGGGAAACAGCACGGAGCTGATCGCCAGGCGCTATCCGAGCGCGCGGATCCTCGGCCTCGACAATTCACCGGACATGCTCGCCAAGGCGCGCCAGCGCTTGCCGGATCTGCAGTTCGAGGAGCGCGATATCGCAAGCTGGCATCCGGACGAGCGCTTCGACCTGATCTTCGCCAATGCCGTCCTCCAATGGCTTCCCGATCACGCACGGCTCCTGAACCGCCTGATCTCGTTCCTGACGGAGGGCGGATGTCTCGCCGTTCAGATGCCGAACAATCTGGACGAGTCCTCTCACCGTCTCATGACCCGGGTTGCGCAGGAAGCACCGTGGGCCGACCGGCTCGCGCCGGTTGCCAGAGCCCGGGAGACCATCGGATCGTTCGACGATTATTACGGCTGGCTACAGCAGGCCGGATGCACGGTCGACATCTGGCAGACGATCTATGTTCATCCGCTCGACGGCCCCGACGCCATCGTCGAATGGTTCAAAAGCACCGGATTGAAGCCGTATCTCGAAGCTCTTTCCGACGAGGAAAGCCCCGAATTTCTGCGCCGCTACCAGGCCGAGATCGCACGAGCCTATCCCGTCCAGCACGATGGCAAGGTCCTGCTGCGCTTCCCACGCCTCTTCTTCGTCGCACGCAAGCTGTGACGCCACATCGCCGTGGCGTTGTCCGTTCGAAGCGGCGCGGATTGGCTGGATCGGGGTGTGCTGTCGAGCACATCCCTGGCCCGCTCTTGGCCTCCATAGTATATGCGGCGAGAACCGTCCCCCCGCAAGAACCTGCCTATCGCCGGCGCCGGAATTGAAGCATGGCATTGTGTCAGATCGGTCCTTTCGCACCGCGTGCCGCTATCACGCGGCTTCTTCTGCCCGGTCTCGCCCTTTGTCTTGCCGGGATCGGGCGTGCCGACGCACAGAGCATCGGATGCGTCATGCAGGCGACGGCAGCTCCGCCGCGGCAAGTTCTGCGCTGCCATGACGGCCTCACGGTCGAGGCGGAGGCGGGGGCCGACTTCGGTCTCGTCGACCAGAACCGCGACGCCCGTCCGGATGCGATCGATTTGAGAAGTCGCGCGGTTCTCGTCGACGCGCCCGCGACACCTGGAAGGCGGAGCTTCCAGGTGCGGACGCCGCAGGCCATCGCGGCCGTGCGCGGCACGCAATGGGCCGTCGATGTCGCGGGAGGCCGGACCTCCGTTTTCGTGGTGGCCGGCCGTGTCTCCGTGCGGCGGACGCGCGGCGGGCCCGGGAGCGTCACGCTCAGCCCCGGCGAAGGCGTCGACGTGGAGGTGGGGACGGCGCCCCTTGTCGTCAGACGATGGCCCGCCGCGCGCGCGTCCGCCCTCCTGGCACGTTTCGGACGATAATCTCCTCATGGGGCGGCGCCATGCCTCGACCCTGATCGCCGCGGCCCTGGCTGGGCTTTGGGGCGCCGGCCTTGCCCTGCCGCATTGGCGAGGCGGCTCCGATCTCCTCGACCGCGTGGAAGCGCCGCTTGCGGATCTTCGATTCCTGATTCAGGGGCCACGTCCTGCTCCAGACGCGATCACCATCGTGGCCATCGACGACCAGACGATCCAGACGACTGGGTCCTATCCGCTGCCGAGAGCCACCATGGCGCAGCTGGTTTCATCGCTGGCGCTCATGAAGCCCAATGTCATCGCGCTCGACATTCTGTTCATCGACCCCGGTCCGCCGCAGGGCGATCTTGCGCTCGCGGAGGCGCTGCGGAAATCGCCGAGCGTTGTGGCCGCCGCGGGTGTTTTCAAGCCGGGGGAGAACCGTTCGCGCATTGTGAGCGATCGCAGCCTGGACACCCTCCTTCCGGAGGCGGAGAGCCTGCTCCTGCCGCTCGGCTCCCTGACAGGTGCGGCGGCCCTCGGTGTGGTCAACATCGCGATCGACGCTTCAGGTGTTCCGCGCCATGTCCCGCTTCTGCTTCAATCGGGCGACCGGATCGTGCCGTCCTTTCCGCTGCGGGCCGCCTCCCTGGCCGTGAAGCAGGATCCGGTTCTGGGTTCGGAGAGCGTCGAGCTCGGCGGCGCATCGACCCGAACCGAGACAGGATACGCTCTGCCGCTCCGCTTTTACGGCCCGGGCGGAACCATCCGCACGGTCAGCGCCGCCCAGGTTCTGAACGGCACCCTCGCGGAGGACGCCATTGGCGGCAGAACCGTCGTGATCGGCGCGACGGTCACGGGCGGCGGCGACACCTTCTCGACCCCCTTCGACCCGGTGCTTCCGGGCGTCGAGGTTCTGGCCACGGCGATCGCTCATCTGACGGAAGGCGACGGCCTGGTCAGGGACAGGAGCGTGCGAACCGTCGATGCCGCCGTGGCGGTGATCCTTCCTGTCCTGTTCGTTCTCCTGCTCTCCTGGCAGCGCAGCGCCTGGGGATTTGCACTGATCGCCAGTAGTGCCCTCGGGTGGATCGGCGTCACCGTCGTGGCCTTCACACGCGGGATCTGGCTCAGTGCGTCTCTGCCTCTCCTGGCTGCCGTACCGGCAGTCACGTTCTTTGGCGCAGCGCAGCTCTGGCTCGACCGGCGCCGGGCAGATCGTCTGAGCGCGCAGAGCAAAACCCTGCAGAGATTTCAGCCGCCGAGCCTGACCGAGCGGCTGACGAAGGATCCGGCTTTCCTCATGCAGCCGATCCGCCAGGAGGCGGCGGTGATCTTCATCGACCTGTCGGGCTTCACGGGCATGACCGAAATGATCTCCATCGACGAGACCCGGGAAGTCCTTCGAAGCTTCCACACCCTTGTCGATGAGGAAGCGGTCGCCCATCACGGGATCGTCGCATCCTTCATGGGAGATGGCGCCATGATCCTGTTCGGGCTGCCGGACCCCTCTCCCCACGATGCCGGCAATGCTCTGGCGGCCTGCCTTGGGCTTTGCGCGCGCATGGAGATCTGGCTCGCGTCCTTGCCGGAGCCGATCGCAACGCGCATCGGCTTCAAGATCGGCGCCCATCATGGCGGCATCATCGCGTCACGTCTCGGCGGGGACAGCCATCAGCACATCACGGCAACGGGCGACACGGTCAATGTCGCGAGCCGCCTGATGGAAGTGGCAGCCACGCATCAGGCCGATATCGCCATGAGCGACGACCTACTTCAAGCGGCCGGGCCCGCCCGGATCGTCCTTCGATCCGGAAGCCTCGACGGACCGCGGGCGACCGCGATCCGCGGTCGCGCAGGCGCGATCCCGGCGTGGCTCTGGCGAAGAGAGCCGCCCCGGGCGAGGTGACGGAGGCGACGCTGATGGCGCATCGGAGCCGTCTCCGGCGCTTGCAATGCGACGTGCGAAATTCAGAGCCGATCAGGTGCGGGCATGCCCGCGCCGAACCAGTTCTTCTGCATCAGGGCTTCAGCTTCCTCGACTGCCTGCTGATCGTTCAGCGCCTGTGCGGCGCGCAGCAAACCGGCAGCCGCCCATCCATTGTTCGGCGAACGCTGGAGCGCGGCACGGAACGCGGCCTCGGCCTCCATCGGCCTTCCCTGGGCCATGAGGGCCGCGCCGAGGGATTGCTGCACCGGATAGTACCAGTATGGCGGTTCCATGTAGGGCAGCCGATCCTGGATGGCCGCCGCCTCCGCAAACAGCGACGCTGCCTTCGCCTGATCTCCCGCGGCCTGCGCGATCCGTGCCTCGATCTCATGGGCCGCGATGGTCATGAGGTCCGGTCCGGGCACACCGGCATCCGGGAGTGCGGAAATCTCCGGCTTCTTGGCCAGGCTTTCGATCGCGGCCGCCTCGACCCGAGCTTCGTCCGCCCGCCCGAGACGCGCGAAGGCCACGCCGCGGGCATAATGCCAAGCGGCCTCGACGAAGGGGAAATCTCCCTCCGGCTTCGGGAGAGCCAGCACATCCTCGGGCATCGAGAAGAGCGCCTGCGCGTAGTAGGGTGCGGCGGCGATCGGCTGCGTCCAGGGCACCTCACGCTTGGCTCGGTCCGACACGATGCCGGAGAGCTTCTGCGCGGCTGCGACCGCGGTGCGTCCGTCACCGCCCGTCAGAGCCGACACCATGACGAAATGGACATTGTGGGCGTAATAGGCCTCCGAATAGAGGAGGCTCGCACTTCCCTGCTGCAGAAACGCCTCATCGGCCGCCTCCGCCCGGACATTCGCGTCGAGACTGTCGCGCCAGCGGCCGAGCCGATACCAGATATGGCTCGGCATGTGCACCAGATGGCCGGCGCCCGGGATCAGCTTCTCCAGCCGCTCCGCGTGCGGGACTGCCCGCTCCAGACGGTCCGATGCTTCGACCGCATGGATGTAGAGATGAATGGCCCCGGGATGATCGGGGTTCGCCTCGAGCGGTCCGACCTGACGCGTCCCGAGAACGCCCTCGATCAGTTCGACGATCCTCTCCGTCTTGCCCTTCGGCGTCTTTCCCCCGTCCGCCCAATAGTCCCAGGGCGTGAGGTTCATGAGCGCGTCGGCGGTGAGCAGCGCCACATGGGCGTTCTGCGGGAAGCGGGCCTGCACCTCCTCCATGGCGTCCGCATAGGCCTGATCCAGGGCCTTGCGGTCCGCCTTGGGATCGGACGAGTGGCGCTTCGACAGGGCCTCCACCAGGGCGACCTGGAGGTCTCCGTTGTCCGCCGCCAGGCCTCGTGCCTTCTCCAGGACGACGAGGGCGCGCGCGTTCGCGTCCGCATCCATCGGATAGTTGATATGCGGGCCGAGCACCCACGCTTCACCCCACAGGCACATGGCGCAGTTCGGGTCGAGTTCCTGCGCGGCCCGGAAGGACCGCGCCGCCTCCGCGTGATTGAAGCCCCAGCCCAGGCGATAACCCTGATCGAAATAGGACTGAGCCTGCCCGTTCCGGTCTTTGGTCACCGCCCAGGACAGCTGGCCGAGATTGTCGTAGAGGGGCGGTCGTCCGTCCGCGCGCGGTGCTGCCGCGCCTTTCGGCAGGTCACGGCTGTAGCTGCCGAGTTCCGTGCGCTTCGGCTGCGCTTGGAGCTGGGCGACATCCCGATGATGCCCCGGGCCGGACGCGCCCGACATCTGCAGGGCGTGGAGCATCCGCACTCGCGGGCTGTCGTGAGATCCCAGCGGACAAGCAAACGCGGGAGCTGCCGTGAGAATGATCGTAGCGGCGCTTGCCGAGAGAAGCAGGGATCTCGCCGAGGGGCGGTTGCGCTGGGCAATGAGGGTTGTCATGAGCACGAATTCCCGGAGTGATGGAAGGGAAAGGCGTCGGCGGGCGCACTCGCCCGGCACCAGCCGCGAACGCGGCGAACTCTGCTCGACTGTGCCTGGAAGTTTACTTGCCCGGGAGAGGCGATCATGACAACGTGAGGGGGCAAGACTGCCAAGGAGACCCGCGATGCTCCATGTGGTCGTTCTGTTCCTGAATGGCGGTTGCGCCTCGACGGCCCTGCTCCCGATGGAGATCTTCCGCAATGCCGGGACCCTTTGGAATCTTCTCAGCGGCAAGGCACCGGAACCACGATTCCGCGTGACGACGGCCTCCCTTGGAGGTGGCCCGGCCGTGACGGATCAGCTGGTCTCGCTTCTCCCCTCCAGCGCCGTCGAGACGGTGGAGCGACCGGATCTCGTTTTCGTCCCGGCGGGCGGGCTGCCGCTCGATACGCTGATGCAGACGGGCTACTCCATCGACGCGGTCATCGAGCGCAACGCCGGCGTCATCCCCTGGCTGCAGACATGGGCCAAGGCAGGAGCGAGGATCGCCGGTGTCTGTTCGGGGGTCGCCCTGCTTGCCGAGGCGGGACTGCTCGACGGGGAGCCTGCAACGACCCATTGGGCATTGGCGGATGTTTATCGCAAGCGCTTCCCGGAGGTGGACTGGCAGCCGGATTATCTGATCACCGATGCCGGACACGTCGCCTGCAGCGGCGGCATCAACTCAGCCGCTGACTTGAGCCTTTATCTGGTCGAGCGGCTTGCCGGCCGCGACATCGCCTTGCAATGCGCCAAAGCCCTGCTCATCGAGATGCCGCGAACCTGGCAAATCGCCTTTGCCGATGTCGTTCTTCGCAGGGATCACAGGGATGAGAACATCCAGCGCGCGCAGGATTGGGTGCACCAGCATTTTCGGCAATCGATCGGCGTCGATGCCATCGCAGCCAGGGTCGGCATGAGTCCGCGCAACTTCATTCGCCGCTTCAAGGATGCGACCGGTCACACGCCGATGAGCTACATTCACATCGTTCGCGTGACCATGGCGAAACGATTGCTGGAGGACGGGCAGCAGACGATCCAGGAGGTGAGCCGGGCGGTCGGGTACGACGACGTGATTTTCTTCCGAGACCTGTTCAAGCGCCACACGGGCATTTGCCCGACAGATTATCGAAGCCGCTTCGGAGCGTCACCCATGTCGACTTCCTTCGATCGGCGCGGCTCACGCATCGAGGTTCCTGCTGGCCCCCCGTGGTGAATGGCGCAGAGCCGCGCCGTCGTTTTCGGGAGTGCGTCGAAAGCGCTTCGGTCAGGCGCTCTGATCTTCGCCCGACCGTTCCACCCGGACCGAACGCCTTCTCTCGCGCCGCAGGCGCTTCATCAGAGCGATCGATGCGACCATCGTGCGTTCCAATTCAGACAGGATGGTGTTCGTGTCTGCAGCAAACGTTAGGTTCTTTCGTTCCAATTTCATCAGCAGCCTGTTTCGCTTTTCCAATGTTTCAAGGTCATTGTGCCTTAAGGTAAGCGTCGCAGTGCGGCTGCAATATGGCAGATTAAGGATAGGGTTAATGGCTGTTCTTACTATAACGAGTTAATGCGGAGCGAACGCTCTAACGATACATGCAATCTTCTTCACTGAATCGGGCGCGGCCTGACGACTCTGATCTCTGTCGAATGCTCGTCAGCTGACTTCCAGCAACCCTGCGGGTGCTCCAAAGACCTTCAGACGGCATCCTTCTCCACAAGGAGGCCCCACTCGGCACAATATTCGTGAAACGCGGCCGGAAGCTGGTTGAGGACGGGCGCGGGCTGTTCCCGAGCCGCGAGCGGATCTGAAGTTCCAAGCGCAAGAAGCGCCGCGCCGATGCTTGTCCCGGTCGAGCCGGAAACGGGAATGACCGCGCGCCCGACCGCTTTCGACAGGGCTTCCACATAGAGGGCATTGCGCGCGAAAGGACCCTCGACGATGACCAGGCCTGCCGCGCGGGTGAGATCGAGACAAGCCTTCGTCATGAGAGCCGCGTAAAGCGAGGCCGCCACATAGGTCTCATCAGGATTCAGATCGTTCGACGCATTGACGACCCGATGGCGTGCAGCGGGAAACGGGCCGCATCCGGGCACGACGCCCGGCGTCAGGAGAATGCGCTCGTCCACGATGCGGCGGATGGCGTCCGGCGTCGCCGTCCCCTGGCCTTTTGTGAGCAGCTCGAATTCACGCCCGCCCATGAAGCGGGCCGACGGCACTGCGCGCCCGAGAGCGTCCACATTCGCGAGCGTATCTCGCGTCGGATCGAGGTGATCCAGGTCTCCGCCGACCGCGAAGATCACCACCCATGTGCCGGTCGAGACGACGGCGAACGGCGCCTGATGCTGACCGAGATGGGGCAGCAGCGACGCATTCGAGTCGTGGATGCCGCAATAGACAGGCACGGGGCGAGCGAGCCCGATCGTCCCGGCGATCTCTTCCGTCACATCACCAAGACGGTCCGACGGCTTTTGGACGGGAGCCAGCTTGTCGGCAATCCCCAGCCGCTCGACGAGCGAGGAGAAGCTCCCCTGCTGCGGCCGCCAGAGATCGGTGTGGCAGCCGAGCGACGTCACTTCCGTCGCGGCGATGCCGGTGAGCCTCCAGGCCCAGTATTGCGGGTAGGTGACGATGGTGCGTGTGGTCTCGAAGGCCTGCGGGAAAGCGGTCTTCTGATAGTGCAGCTGTGCTCCGAGATTGAGGCCGCCGGGCAGGCGCGGCGAGAACGTCTCCGAAAAGGGCGGCCTGATCGCGTCATACGTGGCGTCGATCTCCGGCGGGTAGCGGAACTCGTAGTCGAGGACCGGCATCACCAGGGCGTCTTTCCCGAGAAGCGCACCGCTCGCGCCGTGGGCGGTGATCGAGATGGCGTCGAACCCGCACTCGGCGTTGAGCTCCTTCAGGGACTGCATGAAGAACGCGAAGATCCCGTCCACGTCGAAATGCGGATAGGGTCCGTCGGTCAGCACCCTGTTGGGACGCGTGCGGGCGGCGACTTCACGCCTCTCGTCGGCATCGACGATGACGGCCTTCACATTGGTCTTGCCGACATCGAGCACAGCGACTTTCATGGGATCACGCCATATGGAAGACGGTGACGAGCGGCGTGTCGAGCGGCGAATTGTCGGGATTGGTCGCCATGATGTCCGCCATGTGGGCCCACCAGCGCTTCATCACCGGATGGCCGGGCAGATCCGCCATGCGATGATCCGTCCGCCGCCACAGAACGCCGAACAGGATCCCGGTCTCCCGGTCGAGATGGATCGAGTAGTCCTCGACACCGGCGTCCTTCAGGAGTTCGACCAGTTCCGGCCAGATCTCGTCGTGCCGGTGGCGGTATTCCTCCTCCATGCCGGGATTGAGCTGCATCTTGAACGCGACTTTTTCCCTGGCACTCATGCGGGGGTCCTCGAGCGGATGCGGCGGAACACGATGGGCAGCGCGATCACGAGGATCAGCAGGAGGCCGATGAAGATCGACATGACGATGCCGGGAACGTTGAGAAGGCCGAGCCCGAAGGTGACGAGCCCCATGACGATGGCGGCGAGCACCACGCCCGGGATCGTGCCGGAGCCGCCGAGGATGCTCACACCGCCGAGCACCGCCATGGTGACCACCTCGAGCTCCCAGCCCGCCGCGATGGTGTGGCGCGTCGAGCCCAGGCGGGACGTGAGGCATACGGCCGCGAACCCGCTCATGAGCCCGGTCATCAGGAACAGGGTGAACTTGGTGCGCCGGACCGGGATGCCGGAGAACTGCGCCGCGAAGGCGTTGTTGCCGATGGCGTAGATCCAGCGCCCGAAGACCGTCCAGTGGAGCAGGATGCCGAACAGGACGGCGAGGATCAGGAATGCCACCATCTCGAAGGTCACCACCTCGAATCCGGGAAGCGTCGGCCACCAGGAGAAGTCCGACATGTAGCCCTGCCCGAACCACGCGAAGCTCGCCGGATAGCCGCCATAGGCCTGGTCGCCGAGGACGATCTGGGCGATGCCGCGGAACAGGCTCATGGTGCCGATTGTCACGACGATGGAGGGCAGGCCGATCCGCGCAACCAGAAAGCCGTTGAAGGCCCCGCAGAGCAGCCCGACGCCGAGCCCGACCCCAACCAGCGCCGGCGTCTGGAATCCCGCCTGCGCGGCGGCTCCCATGGCGGTCGACGCCAGGGCGATGACGGCCGCCACCGACAGGTCGATCTCGCCCGAGATGATCAGCAGCGTCATGGCGAAGGCGATCATCGCCTTCTCGGTGAAGTTGTAGGTGGCGTCCGACAGATTCCACGGATCGAGGAAGTGAGGCGACGCCAGGGAATTGGCGATGAAGATCGCGATTGCGACCGCGGCCAGCAGGGTCTCCCAGCTGCCGAGGATTCGCCCGGCGGGCGTGGAGAGCTTGTCGGGGATGTGCCGGGCCGGCTGCTTCTCCAGAATGAGCGTGCTCATGCGGCGGCTCCCTCGGCTGGCGCTTCCGACAGCGTCGGACCGCGTTTGACGGCGTCGCGCAGGATGAGGCGACCCTTCCGCTTCTCCTGCCGGGCGTTGAAGAGGACGGCCACGATGATCACGAAGCCGGAGATGGCCATCTGCCAGAACGGCGAGATGTTGATCACCGGAAGCGCGTTCTTGATCACGCCGAGGAACAGGGCCCCGAGAACGGCGCCGCCGACGGACCCGATGCCGCCGAGGGTCGAGATCCCGCCGATCACGCAGGCCGCCACCGTGTCGAGCTCGAACCCGGCCGCGATGTCCACATAGGCGACCGCGTAGCGGGACACCCAGAGATAGCCGCAAAGGCCCGCCAGAGCGCCCGACAGGACGAAGGCGAAGAACCGCGTGCGGCCCACGTCGATGCCGGCATAGAGCGCCGCCGTCGGATTGCCGCCCGCGGCGTAGAGCGCACGCCCGAACACCGTGCGGGTGAACACGAGGCTGATGGCGGCGATTACCAGGATGGCCGTCCAGCCGAGCAGCGGGAGTCCGAGCAGGGAGACGCGCGGCGTATTGAGGAAGGCCGGAGTCATCTGGGTCTGGTTGACCCAGGCGCCGCCCGAGAGCACGAACGCCATGCCGCGGTAGATCGTGAGCGTGCCCAGCGTCGCCACGATGGACGGGATGCCGATCCTCCAGACCATGAAGCCGTTGATCGCCCCGAGCAGCGCACCGAGTCCCATGGCGGCCGCGATGAGGAGCGGCAGCGGGATCTGCGGAAAGGCCGCGTTCGTCATGGCGATCGCCATGCCGGTGAAGGACAAGTTGGCGGCCACCGACAGGTCGATGGACTTGGTGAGGATCACGGCCATCTGGCCGAGCGCCAGGATCATCAGGATGGACGTGTCGTTGAAGATGTTGGCGAGGCTCTCCGGAGCGGCGAAGCCCGGCGCGCGGAAGGAGAACACCGCAATCAGGACCGCGATGATCGCGACCAGCAGGAGTTCACGGTATTTCAGGATTCGGCTCATCGATCGGTCCCAGCTTCCTTGTCCGTCAGACGTTGCCCGTGGCGGCGCGCACCAGCGTCTCGGCATCGAGGTTGCCGCGCTCCCAGAGACCTGCCATCCGCCCCTCCCGCATCACCATCACACGGTCGGACATGCCCAGGATCTCGGGCAGTTCGGACGACACCATGATCACGCTCAGCCCCTCGCCGGCGAGCTCGCTCATGAAGGCGTGCACGGCGGCCTTCGACCCGATGTCGATGCCCTTGGTCGGCTCGTCCAGGATGATGACCTTCGGCCTGGCGGCGAGCCATTTCCCGATCACCACCTTCTGCTGATTGCCGCCCGACAGGGTGCCGACGGGGACCGAGAGCGCGGCGGCGCGAAGATCGAGCCGCTCGGCATAGCGCCGGGCCAGGGCGAATTCCTCCGCCTGCCGGAGGAAGCCGGCCCGGGTGGTCCGGCCGAGCGTCGCCATGGAGATGTTCTGGAAGATCGGCATCTGCAGCACGGCGCCGTGACGGCCGCGCTCCTCGGGCACATAGACAATGCCGGCCGCGATGGCGTCCGCCGGCGACCGGATATCGACGGCCCGTCCCTCGAGCTCGAGCGATCCGGCGCTCGGCCGGGTGATGCCGAACAGCGCTTGGCAGAGTTCCGACCGCCCTGCCCCGACAAGGCCGTAGAGCCCAAGGATTTCTCCGCGGCGCAGGTCGAACGAGATGCCGTCGAACTCGGTCGGATGGGAATAGCCCGAGACCTTCAGGACGGTTGCGCCGATCGCCACGTCGGTCTTCGGAAAGACGTGGTCGACGGAACGGCCGACCATCATGCGCACGATCTCGTCCTGCCCGGTCTGCGACAGCAACCCGGACCCGATGGAGCGGCCGTCGCGGAACACCACGAAGCGCTCGGCGATCTGATAGACCTCCTCGAACTTGTGGCTGATGAACAGGATGGCCTTGCCCTGCTTCTTCAGCCGCTCGATGATCCGGAAGAGATCCTCGACCTCCTTGTAGGAGAGCGCGGCGGTCGGCTCGTCCATGATGACCACGCGAGCCTCGACCGACAGGGCGCGCGCGATGGCCACGAGATGGCGATGCGCGATCGAGAGATCCTTCAGCCGCGTGTAGGGGCTGATCGGCGCGTCGATGGAGGAGAGCAGCGCCGCCGCACGGGCGTTCATGGCGCCCCAATTGACAAAGCCCAGGCGGTTCCTCGGCGCGTGCCCGAGGAAGATGTTCTCGGCGACCGAGAGCTCGTCGAAGAGCACGGTCTCCTGATGGATCGCCGTGATGCCGCTCCGGATCGCCGCCTCGGCATTGGCGAAATGCGCCGGAACACCGTCGACGACGATCTCGCCGGCATCCGGCCGATAGATCCCGGTGAGGATCTTCACGAGGGTCGACTTGCCGGCCCCGTTCTCGCCGATCAGCGCCGTCACGGTTCCCGGATGGAGCGCGACATCCACCTGATCGAGAGCCTTGACTCCGGGAAACGACTTCGAAATGCCGCGCATTTCCAGAAGCGGAACCTGGATCTCGGGAAGCGCCTGAACCACGGACATGGAAAAGCCTGTCAATCGCCGATGAGTGCAGGGAGGACGCGGATCGCTGCGCCCTTCCCGTGTGGCTTGAAGCGATCTCAGAAGATCTTGGCGAACTCGTCGACGTTGCTCTTGTTGTAGACGAAGGGGTCGGCCATGGCGGCCTCGCCGTTGTCGCCGATCTTGATCTTGCCCATGCGACCGGCATTGATCTCGGAACCGGGCTTGCCGTCGGTCTCGCCCTTCACGAGGCGATAGGCGATCTGCGTGGCCGAGTAGCCGAGGTCGATCGGGTTCCAGATCGCGAATTCCTTCGTAGCGCCGGAATGGACGGCTCCGGCCATTTCGGACGGAAGGCCGAGGCCCGTCACGTAGACCTGACCGATCTTGCCGGCATCCTTCACCACCTGCGAGGCGGCGAGCACGCCCACCGTGGTCGGGGCGACGATCACCTTCACGTTCGGATGCGACTTCAGCAGGCCCTGCGCTTCGCGGTAGCTCTTGTCGGCCAGATCGTCGCCGTACACGGTGGTGACGAGGTTCAACCCCGGATATTTCGGAAGCTGCTTCTTCATCTCGGCGATCCAGGTGTTCTGGTTGGTCGAGGTGGAGGTCGCCGACAGGATCGCGAAGTCGCCCTTGCCGTCAGGCAGATGGGACGCGGCGAGCTTCAGGCACATGTTGCCGATCAGCTCGTTCGACGACGGGTTGAGGTGAACGATGCGTCCGTCCTTGCCGACGGCGGAATCCCACGAGATCACCTTGATGCCGCGCTGCGCGGCCCGTTTCAGCGCCGGGACGACCGCATCCGGATCGTTGGCCGAGATCGCGATCGCGTCGACTCGCTGGGCGATGAGCGCGTTGATCACCTCGATCTGGCCTTCGGCGGTCGTGCTGGTCGGACCGGTATAGATCACCTCGACGCCGCCGAGTTCCTTGGCGGCTTCCTGGGCGCCCTTGTTGGCCGCCTCGAAGAAGCCGTTGCCGAGGGATTTCGCCACGAGGCCGATCTTCATGGTCTGGGCGGTGGCCTGGCCGGCGAACAGGGCCAGACCGAGTGCCGTGCCGAGGGCGAGCTTCGCAAATGCTTTCATGTTCTTCCTCCCTTTCAAAGCACCTCTCGCCGGCTCTCAGGCCGCCGATGAGGATTCCATCGACTGATCGGCCGCCGTCGTTCGGGCGATGATCAGCTTGATTCCCGCATTCTCGATCATGGTCCTGGCCGAATCCGGGATGGCGTCGTCGGTGATCAGCGTGGAGACCCGGTCGAGGGGACAGAGAATGAGGCTGGAGCGGCGCTGGAACTTGGTGGAATCCACCATCAGGACCAGCTCGTCCGCCTGATTGATGAGCTTCTGCTCGGCCTGGATGATCAGGGCGTCCTGCTCCATGACGCCCAGCGTGCCGACGCCTTGGGCGCCCATGAACATGCGGCGTGCGTAGAAGTTGCGCGTCACGTCGTTCTCGAACGGCGACAGGATGATGCTCTGGTCGCGATAGATCGAACCGCCTGGCAGCATCACCTGGTTCTTGGAATGCTTGACGAGGTGCTCGGCGATGGCGAACGAATTCGTGAAGACCTGCAGCCGCCGGGCCGACAGGTAATGCACCATCTGGAACGTGGTCGTGCCGCCATTGATGATGATGGCGTCGCCCTCGGTGCACAAAGCCACGGCCTCGCGGGCGATGGCGCGCTTCTTGGCGATGTTCTCCGCCTCCGAGACGCGGAAGGGCTTGGCCGCGAGGCTGCCGATCTGGGCCGGGTGAAGGGCCTCCGCGCCGCCGCGGACGCGCCGCAGGCGCCCCTGAACATGGAGGGCCGCGATGTCGCGGCGGATCGTGGCCTCCGACGCGGAGGTCAGCTCCACGAGATCCTGGACTGTCGCGACCGGCTTCTCCTGGACGGCGCTCAGGATGATCCGGTGCCTTTCACGTTCGTGCATGGTTCCTCGACGGGCGGCGCAACGATGATCGGAAGGATCAGGGACCTTTCAGATTCACGCAAGTTCCGACTGAGACTGAGCCGTGAACCGATCACAGTCAATCAATGGAGTGATAGGACATTCGTATAATGATCGCAAATGATCATATTTGATCGTTTCTGGTTGACATCCTCGGAGGCTCCCGCCACCTTTCGGCTCAAATCGGGGCAGATTGCGCCCCCGCGAGCGATCAGGAGGACACCGTGGACACCGCGACCCAAGCCGTCAAACTCCTCGACAATCACTGGGACGACGCCAAGGCGGCCACTCTCGACGAGCCGGGCCTCCTGCTCTACCGCTCCAATCTGCTCGGCGCCGACAAGCGGATCACCAATTACGGCGGCGGCAACACCTCGGCCAAGGTGATCGAGACCGATCCGCTCACGGGCGAGAAGGCCGAGGTGCTCTGGGTCAAGGGGTCGGGCGGCGACGTGGGCACGATCAAGCTCGACGGCTTCGCGACCCTCTACATGGACAAGCTGCGCTCCCTGAAGACCCTCTACAAGAGCGTCGAGGACGAGGACCGCATGGTCGGCTTCCTGCCCCATGCCACGTTCAATCTCAACACGCGGGCGGCGTCCATCGACACGCCGCTCCACGGCTTCCTGCCCTACAAGCATGTGGATCACATGCATCCCGATGCGATCATCGCGATCGCCGCGTCCAGGAATTCGCGCGAGCTGACCCGGGAGATCTTCGGCGACGAGATCGGCTGGCTCCCCTGGCGCCGCCCCGGATTCCAGCTCGGCCTCGATCTGGAGGCTTTCGCCAGGGCTAATCCCGACGCCAAGGGCGTGGTGCTCGAGAGCCACGGCCTCTTCACCTGGGCGGACGATGCCAAGGAATGCTACGCGCTGACCCTGCGCATCATCAACCGGGCCAACCAGTGGTTCGCCGAAAAGACGGCCGGCAAGCCGGTCTTCGGCGGCGCCGTGACGTCGAGCCTCTCGCGGGACGAGCGCCGTAAGGTGGCCGCGCGCCTGATGCCGGAGATCCGCGGCAGGATCGGCCAGGCGGAGCGCAAGCTCGGTCATTTCGACGACCAGGATGCGGTGCTCGAATTCGTCAACTCGGCCGACCTGAAGCCCCTGGCCCAGCTCGGCACAAGCTGCCCCGACCACTTCCTGCGCACGAAGATCCGCCCGCTCGTCCTCGACTTCGACCCGAAGGCGCCGGACGTCGACGCGGTTCTCGCCGGTCTCGATGCGGCGCTCGAAGCCTACCGGGCCGATTACACCCGCTACTACGAGCAGTCGAGGCACCCGAACAGCCCGAAGATGCGCGATCCCAACCCGGTGATCTTCCTGATCCCCGGCGTCGGCATGCTGTCCTTCGCCCGCGACAAGGCGACGGCGCGCATCGCGAGCGAGTTCTACGTCAATGCCATCAACGTGATGCGCGGCGCCTCCTCGGTGTCCGAGTACCAGGGTCTTCCCGAGCAGGAAGCCTTCGACATCGAGTACTGGCTGCTCGAGGAAGCCAAGCTCCAGCGCATGCCCAAACCCAAGAGCCTCGCGGGCCGCGTGGCCTTCATCACCGGCGGCGCCGGCGGCATCGGCCGCGCCACGGCCGAGCGTCTGGTGACCGAGGGCGCCTGCGTGGTGCTGGCAGACATCGATCAGGACTCGCTGACCGGCACGGTGGAGGATTTCTCCAAGCGTTACGGGCAGGATTCCGTGCGCGGCGTGAAGCTCAACGTCACGAGCGAGCCGGAGGTCCTGTCCTCCTTCATCGAGGCCAGCGTCGAATTCGGCGGCATCGACATCCTCGTGTCCAATGCCGGCATCGCCTCCTCGGCGCCCGTCGAGGACACCGATCTGGCGATGTGGAACCGCAACATCGACATTCTGGCGACGGGCTATTTCCTCGTCTCGCGGGAGGCCTTCCGCCTGTTCCGGCGCCAGAAGCTCGGCGGCAACGTGGTCTTCGTCTCGTCGAAGAACGGGCTCGCCTCCTCGCCCAACGCCTCGGCCTATTGCACCGCAAAGGCGGCGGAGATCCACCTCGCCCGCTGCCTGGCCCTGGAGGGGGCAGACGCCGGCATCCGCGTGAACACGGTCAACCCCGACGCCGTGCTGCGCGGCTCCAAGATCTGGACCGGCGAATGGCGCGAGCAGCGCGCCGCCTCGTCGAAGCTCGCCGTCGACGAGCTGGAGGAGCATTACCGCAAGCGCTCCCTGCTGAAGCTGAACGTCTTCCCGGAGGACATTGCCGAGGCGATCTACTTCCTCGCATCCGACCTGTCGGCGAAGTCGACCGGCAACATCATCAACGTGGATGCGGGCAACGCGACGTCGTTCACGCGATAGAATCCGCACCAGCGCATCGTGCCGCCCCGGAGGGCCGCTCCGCACGATGCGCTGCTCAAGGAATCGAGCATTGGATCGGATCCCGAGGGTGGATCCACGCTTGGGTCCGATGCTCCAGGGAGAACGCCATGACCGAATACAGGATCGCGCAAGGGACCGTCTCGGCCGACAACGAGACCCGCATGAGCGCCTTGAAGGCGGATTACGAGGCGCTGGGCGCCCGGCTCGCCCGCGACGGCCTCGACATCGACGCCGTCACCGGCAAGGTCGCGCAGTTCTTCGTGGCGGTTCCCTCCTGGGGCGTCGGCACGGGCGGCACGCGGTTCGCGCGCTTTCCCGGCACCGGCGAGCCGCGCAACATCTTCGACAAGCTCGATGATTGCGCGGTCATTCAACAGCTCACCCGGGCGACCCCCACCGTGTCGCTCCACATCCCGTGGGACAAGGTCGACGATCCGCGGCGGCTCAAGACCCATGGCGACGCCCTGGGTCTCGGCTTCGACGCGATGAACTCCAACACCTTCTCGGATGCGCCGGGCCAGGAGAAGAGCTACAAGTTCGGCTCCCTGAGCCACACGGACGCCGCGACGCGCCGACAGGCCATCGAGCACAACATCGAGTGCATCGAGATCGGCCGGACGATCGGCTCCAGGGCCCTGACCGTGTGGATCGGCGACGGCTCGAACTTCCCGGGCCAGACGAACTTCACCGGGAGCTTCGAGCGCTATCTCGACTCGATGAAGACGATCTATCAGCAGCTGCCTGAGGATTGGCGCATCTTCTCCGAGCACAAGATGTACGAGCCGGCCTTCTACTCCACCGTCGTGCAGGATTGGGGCACCAACTACCTGATCGCGACGGAACTCGGCGAGAAGGCCTCTTGCCTCGTCGACCTCGGCCACCATGCGCCGAACGTCAACATCGAGATGATCGTGGCGCGCCTGATCCAGTTCAGGAAGCTCGGCGGCTTCCACTTCAACGATTCGAAATACGGCGACGACGACCTCGATGCGGGCGCGATCGACCCTCACCGCCTCTTCCTGGTGTTCAACGAACTGGTGGATGCCGAGCAGCGCGGGGCGCAGGACTTCCACCCGGCCCACATGATCGACCAGTCGCACAACGTGACCGATCCGATCGAAAGCCTGATCCGCAGCGCCAACGAGATCCGCCGCGCCTACGCCCAGGCGCTTCTCGTGAACCGGAAGGCCCTCGAGGGCTACCAGGACGACAACGACGCCCTGATGGCGTCCGAGACCCTGAAGGCGGCCTACCGGACGGACGTCGAGCCGATCCTCGCCATGGCGCGCCTGCAGGCCGGCGGCGCCATCGACCCGATCGCCGCCTACCGGGCGAGCGGCTACCGCCAGACGGTCGCCAAGGAACGACCGGCCGTCGCCGGCGGCAGCGGGGGCATCGTCTGACGGGGTCAGGTGATCCCCTTCAGCGACCCGTCATTGCCGCCGGTCTCGCCCTTGTCCTTCCGGATGACGCTGATCGTCCCGTCGCCCTCGATATAGGCCTTCTTCACGTCGGAGCAGTGCTCGACGCCCTGCTCCCGCAGCTGGCTGGCGAGCTCCTCCGTGGTGATCATCTCCTGCCGCATGTTTTTCGGCAGCATCTTGCCGTTCTCGATCAGCAGGAGCGGCGACGGCCGGGTGAAACGCTGGAAGGCCGGGAAGTGGAAGCCGAGCCAGTCGATCGCGTAGTTCCAGAACACGATGGTGAGAACGAGAAGGCCGCCCTCGGTGATCGACTTGTACTCGTTCGCCATGGCGTTCTGCGCCGCGTCGGCGATGAGGACGATCACGAGAAGATCCGCGACCCCGATCACGCCGGTCTGCCGCTTGAGCAGGAACCGCAGGATCAGGAACAGCATGATGTAGGTCATCGTCCCGCGCAGGATGATCTCGGGGATCGAGTGAACCGGGATGAACATCTCCTGCCAGTTGATCATGGTCGAGCCTCGTGCATGGTGCGCCTCACGCGCAAGCCGGAAGGATGAGGGCGGGAAGTCCCTGCCACAGGATCGCGATCAGCGAGAAGCCGCCGATCAGCACTCCCGCCTGGGTCATGAAGCGATCCGCCGGGGCCGCCTGGTCGCTTGTTCGTTTCTGAGCCCACAGCAACCAAGCCAGCGCACCGGCGGCGGCCAGGAAGGCCGCGAGCGTCGTCGCCAGGACGACGGCCTGAACATTCCCGATCCCGAGGAGCGTCGCGTCCGCCCGGTCGAGGCCGCAGAGGGTCGACGTCGCCCCGTAGATGATGGTGAACTGGACCGCCCATGCGAGGAGCCCGGCCAGCATCAGCACGACCTGTCCGGTCCGCCTGCCGATCATGCTCAGGGCCCTCCGATCAGGCGCGGGAAGCCGTGGGCGACCGCCAGGCCGACCAGGCCCTGGCCGACCGTGTAGGACCAGAACAGCATCGTATTGTCGAAGGTGGTCCGGCGGATGCTGTCGAGCCGGCCGGCGAGCCAGCGGGCGATGGTGTAGAGCCCCATGACGAGCGTCGTCAGCACGAAGAAGATCTGCAGGGACACGATGGCGTAGACGGCGGCCCCGTAGGCATGGGCCGAGGGGCTCAAGCCCGTCCGCCATTGCGCCCACAGGTCCGCCGCCGACGCGCCGGACACGAGCAGGAGCGCCACCGCGATGAGGATCGGCACGGCGCGCGGGCTGCGGCGGTCGTCGCCCCTCAAGATGCGGCTGGCCACGACGATCAGTGCCGCGCTGGCGATGTAGAGCGCAGCCGACACGAGGGGCCAGAGACGCTCCGGGGGCTCGATGCCCTGAGGTGGCCAGGCGCCGGGATTCACGAGCCACAGGAACAGGTAGGAGAAGATCAGGCAGGTGAACACCATGCCGCACACCACCATGAGGACGATCATCGCCCACCAGGAATGGTTCATCGGGCCGGTGACGTAGACCGGCACCACGATGCCGCCGCCGATATCGGCGGGTGGGCGGACGGGGCCGGGATCGGTCTCCCACAGCCACCAGATCACGCAGCCGACCGCGATCACGCCGCAGACCACGGACGTGAGCACGAACTTCACCGTCAGGAGCAGGAAGAACGCCGCCGTGAACACGGCCGCCAGCACGGGCTGCCATCCGGGGCCGGGAACCTGCAGGATGTATTGCGGCGTCGCATCGAACGGGCTCGTGACCAGCGCCTCGCGCCCGCCCGTGGCGGTTCCGGGCAGGTAGTAGCGGCCGTCCTCCACGTGTTTCGACAGGTTGGGCTGATCCCAGAGCGGATCGCGGCTGACGACCGAGGGAATGCTGCGCGTGTTGTAGTTGCCGTTCGGCAGCCATTCGAGGGTGCTGGCGTTCCAGATGTTGCCGGCATTGTCCTCGCCGGCGAAGCGGAAGTTGCGTGCCAAATCGACGAGGAAGACCGCGACGCCCGCGGCGATCATGAAGGCCCCGACGGTCGAGACCAGGTTGAGCGCGTCCCATCCCATGCCGACCGGATAGGTATAGACGCGCCGCGGCATACCGATGAGACCGGTGACGTGCATCGGCAGGAACGTGACGTTCACGCCGAGGAACATCAGGCCGAACACCCAGCGCCCGAGCCGCTCGGACAGGGGGCGTTTGCTCGCCACCGGCACCCAGTAATAGAAGGCGGCGAAGAGCGGGAACACCATGCCGCCGATGAGCACGTAATGCAGGTGCGCCACGACGAAGTAGCTGTCATGCGCCTGCCAGTCGAACGGCGCCATGGCGACCATCACGCCGGTGAGGCCGCCGAGGGTGAAGATGAACAGGAACCCGATGATGAAGAGCGACGGCGTGGTGAGCTTCATGCGCCCGGACGCGATGGTGGCGATCCACGCGAAGACCTGGATGCCGCTCGGCACCGCCACGGCCGTGCTGGCCGCCGAGAAGAAGCTCAGCGACATCTTCGGCAGGCCGGTGGCGAACATGTGGTGCACCCACAGGCCGAAGGAGAGGAACCCCGTGGCGATGAGCGCCAGCACGATCAGGCGGTAGCCGACCAGCGGCGTCTGCGCCATGGCGGGCACGATCATCGACACCATGCCGGTCGCCGGCAGGAAGATGATGTAGACCTCCGGGTGGCCGAAGAACCAGAACAGGTGCTGCCACAGCAGCGGATCCCCGCCCCTCTCGGCGATGAAGAACGGCCAGTCGAAGGCGCGCTCCATCTCGAGCAGCAGCGTGCCCAGGATGATCGCCGGAAACCCGATGACGATCATCACGGCGAAGACGAGCATGGCCCAGGAATAGACCGGCAGCTTGTCGAGGCTCATGCCGACCGCCCGGGTCTTCATCACGCCCACGATGATCTCGATGGCGCCCGCGACGGCCGAAATCTCGATGAAGCCGATGCCGAGCAGCCACCAGTCGGCGTTCTCGGCCGGCGAGTACTTGCTGCCGGTGAGCGGCGGATACATGAACCAGCCGCCATTGGGCGACAGGCCGAAGAAGATCGTGCCGAAGAACACGAGCCCGCCGACGAAATAAGCCCAGAAGGCATAGGCCGACAGACGCGGGAACGGCAGGTCGCGCGCCGCCTGCATGTTGGGCAGGAGATAGACGCTCGCGGCCTCGACGGCCGGCACCGCGAAGAGGAACATCATCACCGTGCCGTGCATGGTGAAGAGCTGGTTGTAGAGATCGTGTCCGACGAGATCGCTTTCCGGGGCCGCGAGCTGCGCGCGCATGATCAGCGCGAGGATGCCCGCCAGGATGAAGAACAGGAACGCCGTGCCGACATACCACAGGCCCACATAGGTGTTGTTGACGGCCGTGATGAAGCTGAGGCCGCGCGGAGCCTTCCAGGCCCTCTCGAGCGCCTCGAACTCGCCGTCCGGGCGCGGCAGCGGATTGGGGAGATCGGGCTCCCGCGGGACGAAGGATCCGGGGCGCTCGGACACATTCATTTCAAGCTCTCCAGATACCCGGCCAGCGCCCGCAGGTCCTCGCCCGTGAACGACCCGTAGGACGGCATCCTGACGCCCGGCTTGATGTGCTGCGTGTTGGCGATCCAGCCGGCGAGCGTGCCGACATTGTTCGGAAACTGGCCGGCCCCGATGGTGCGGCGGCTGCCCACATGGGTCAGATCCGGACCGAACGCCCCATCGGCCTCGGTCCCGCGCACCACATGGCACGAGCCGCATCCTCCGGCGCGGAACAGCTCCCGGCCCCGCGCCCGGTCGGGAAGGTCCGGCTCCCGGGCGGGGTTGGCCTGCTCATCGCGCCAGGCCGCGAAGGCATCGGGCTCCAGCGCCACCACGTCGAAGGCCATGCGGGCATGCTGGTCGCCGCAGAACTCGGCGCAGACGCCGCGATAGGTTCCCGGTCGCTCGGCCGTGAAGTTGAGGCGGTTGACGCGCCCCGGGATCATGTCGACCTTGCCGCCGAAATTCGGGATCCAGAAGCTGTGGATCACGTCGGCGGCGGTGACCGACACCGTCACGGGCCGGCCGACGGGAACGACGAGCTCGTTCGCCGTGGAGAACTCGGCCCTCTCCTGCTCGGCCGGATATTTCACACGCCACCAGTACTGCTCGCCGATCACCTCGACGGGGAGCGCGCCCGACCTCGGGACGTCCGTGTCGCGCATGACGATGAGCCCATAGGGCAGAAGACCGGACAGAACCACGATGGGAAAGGCGAGCCCGCCGATGATCACCGTCCTGCGGCTGCCGAGCCAGGCCCGGCGCTCCGGCGCGGCGAAGATCGCATAGAGCAGGAGCCCGGTGACGAGAAGAAAGATCAGACTGCCGCCGATCGTCATCACGAGCGTGAGCCGGTAGATCCGAAGCGCGTCGCCGCCGGCTGGATCGAGCGCCGACTGAACCCCGTCGCAACCCATGAGGGAGAGCGCGCACGCGACGACGGCCGCACGCGCCATCGCCGTGCGCAGCCGCCCCGCAGGGCCCTGCCGTGTCGCTTCGAGATCCATCCGCCCTACATGGGTGCTGCATGCCCTGAACGGATAAGCTTGGCCGTGAGACTTGGTTCCCGCGAAACGTCCTGTCGGAAATGGCCGAAAGCCGCGCCGCGCCTCGCGGTTGCGGCCGCGCTCCTGTCCGGCGGCCCGGCCCTCGCCCATGGCACGGCTCCTCACGGCCCGGGCGATCTCTGGCATTCCTGGTCGGTCGATCCTCTCGTCACGATTCCGCTCGCGGCTTCGAGCCTGCTGTTCGTCCTCGGCACATGGCGCCTGCGCGCGCAGCTCGGCCGGTTCCTGCCGGGATTCGGCCTGGCGCAGGTCCTCTCCTTCGCCGCAGGAATCCTCGTGCTGGCGGTCGCGCTTCTCTCACCGCTGGAGGGGCTCTCCAAGCCGCTCCTGTCGGCCCACATGGTGCAGCACATCCTCCTGATCGCGGTCGCGCCGCCGCTCCTCGTGCTCGGCAAGCCGGAGGTGCCCTGGCTCTGGGCCCTGCCCGCTTCCTGGCGGCGCGGGCTGGCGCGCAACGGACCGACGAGAGCGGCGTTCGCCCTACTCGCGCCCTGCGCGAAACCGATCCCGGCCGCCATGATCCACATGGCGACCCTGTGGATCTGGCACAGCCCGGCGCTCTTCGACGCCGCGCTCGCGTCGGACCGGCTTCACTGGCTCGAGCATGTTCTCTTCTTCGGCACCGCGCTCCTGTTCTGGCGCGCGATCATCAAGGCCCGGTCGGGGCGCCAAGGGGCGGCTGCCGCCCTGATCGCGTGCTTCGTCACGCTGCTGCAGAGCGGCCTCCTGAGCGCCCTCCTCAGCTTCGCCCGCGAGGCGCTCTATCACTCGCCCGACACTGCCGCCTGCGGCCTGAGCGCCCTGGAGGATCAGCAATTGGCCGGCGCGATCATGTCCCTTCCCATGTGCGGCATCTATCTCCTGGCCGGCCTGATCATGGCGCTCCGGCTGGTGACGGCCCCGGGCCGGGAACGGAGAATGCGCCCGCCGGTTGCCTCACCGAAACTTCTCAAGCAGAGCCCATGATCCGGCGCGCACTGACCTGCCTCTCCCTCGTCCCGATTCTTGCGGGGATCGCCGCCTGCAGCGAGTCGCAGGATGGGTCCGCCATGAAGATCGCCGATGGCGAACCCGAACGGGGACGCGCCCTGATCCAATCCTATGGCTGCGGCACCTGTCACGCGATCGACGGCGTCAGAGGGGCGAGAGGCCGGGTCGGGCCCGAGCTGAAGGATTATGCCCGCCAGCACCTTCTCGCCGGGTTCCTGCCGAACACCCCGCCGAACCTGATCGCCTGGCTCGTCGACCCCGTCGCCCTGAAGCCCCGCACCGGCATGCCGGCCCAAGGCGTGACGGAGGCGGAGGCCCGCCACATCGCAAGCTATCTCTACAGCCGCAGCGCCGACCGGGCGCCGGTCTATCCCCCCGATCCCCCGCTCCCGCTCCGCGAGCCGGACGACACGATAATCGATCCGCCGCGGCCGGCCTCCGATCCGTCGGAAACGGAGCCGCGCACGCGCCGCCTCATCCCGAATACCCCCATCGGCTCTGGCGCCAAAAGTTAGGGTTCCGCCGCCGCTTCCTCGGCGTAGGTCGGACGAAGTCGCATCACGGCCGCGAATGCCGCAAACCAGACGATCGCAGCCCCGAGGATCACGCCGAGATCGGCCCATGACGGATCCTTCTCGGGCTGGAGGATCCAGAGTGTGTGGGCGCCGTGGTAGAGGAGCGCCAACGCGCTTCCGGCGATCATGCCGGCCCGGCTGACGCCGGACGGCACCAGCACCACGATGGCGGCCAGCATCAGCCCGTAGGCTCCTTTGAGAAGGGTGAGACTCCCGGCATCCGACCGCCTCATGTACCACGCGGCGCCATCCGGCAGGTTGGCCAGCCAGACGATGATGAACTGCGCGAACCATGTCCACAGGGTGACAAGCGCCAATGTCAGTAAGGCGCGCTCCAGGCTCTTCATGCGCGCCGGCGAGGCAGGCTCCGGCCTGAGCAGCGTGACGAGGATCGCGAGTGCGAGGGCGGCCAGGGCCTGGCTCAGCCCGAAGGCGAAGCCGAAGAGGCTCGACCACCAATGCGGCTCCCGGGACAGAACCCAGTCATAGGCCGCAAAGCTCATGATCGGCGTCAGGAGCGCGAGCCCGACAGCGCTCGCCCGGCGCACGTTCCGGGCGCGGATCAGCCAGAGGGCCAGCCCGGCGCAGACTGTCAGATAGGCGGCGCTCCTCAGGAGGAAGAAGCTAGGGCTCAGGAACGCGGCCCGAAGGGGCGGCAGGCCGGCTCGCCCGCCGACCCAGGGAAAGATCTCCCCGAGGCCGAAGGCGAGCGGCACGCCGAGGAGCATCAGGAGCGGCATCGTGAGGGCGGCGGCCTCCACCTCGGCTCGCACCGGGGCGAGCCAGTGCTCGCTCATGACGTGGCCGATCATCAGTACCGCGAGGCTGCCCATGGCGAACCCCGACAGGCCGATGAACGCGACGTAGAAGGCGTCGATGAGGCTCATGGGGTTCCGGCCTCCGAAGCCTCGGGTGCATCGGCGTCCCGCTCCTGCAACCGCTTCACGTGATGCGCTATGGCCCAGCGCTCCTCGGGCGGCACGCGGTCCGCGTAAGGAAACATCCGGCCCTTGCCGTGGGTGATCACCTGGACGATCTGCTCGGGCGTCAGGCCGCGCAGCCTCTCCTCGTGATAGGAGGGCGGCGGCGCAAAGCCGCGCGAGACCACGGTTCCGTCGCCGCGCCCGCTGATCCCGTGGCAGGGTGAGCAGAACACCCGGAACCTCTCCTCGCCCCGTGCGAGGAGTTGTGGCGTCGGTTCAGGCCCGGGCGGTTCCAGGGCCGCCTGCCGGGCGGCCGTTCCCCGGGCGACGGTGCCCGGCGGCAGCGCCTGGTAGGGTCTCTGAACGGTCCGCGTGGACGCGACGGCATTCCGCTCCTCGGTGCCGGTATCGCAGGCGGCCAGGAGAAGACCCAGGCCGACGAGGCTCAAGATCAGCCGCATGCGGGAACCTCCCGCACGATCATCGGCGACTGGGCCTCCAGGAAGCCGCGGGTCTCGTTGTCCTCGAAGAGCGGATCGTCGCCGAGAATGCAGAGGAAGAAGCGGTCGTTGGACGCCCGCTCGAAACCGTGAACGGCGAAGACGGGATGATGGAGCCGCGGCAGCCGCAGAATCAGGAGCAGCCCGATCAGGGTCGCGGCCCCGGCCCAGAGGATCGCCACGATCAGCGTCGCCGGGATGAAGGCCGGCCAGCTGTCCAGCGGCCGGCCGCCGACGTTCAAGGGATAGTCGACGGCGTTCATCCAGTACTGGGCGCCGTATTGAAGGCCGGCGCCGATCAGGCCCGCCACGAAGGCGATCCAGGGAATGACGGTGGTGCGGACGCCGAGCTCCTCGGCGAGATCCGGCAGCGGGAACGGACTGTAGGCATCGAACCGCGTGTAGCCGGCGCGCTTGGCGGATCTGACGGCCGCCAGAAGGGCGTCGGGCGTCTTGAATTCGGCCATGACGCCGTAGGGAGCCTGCGTCATGAGGAGGCCTCCTCGTGCTCGTCGTGGCGGGTCTCGAACATGGAGACCACGGGGAGGAAGCGCACGAACAGCAGCAAGAGAGCCGCGAACAACCCCAGGGTCCCGAGGAACAGGCCTGTTTCCGGAAGCGTCGGCGCGTAGGTTCGCCAGATGGAGGGCAGGTAGTCCGTCTGGAGGCCGCCGATGATGATCGAGAAGCGGTCGAACCAGATTCCGACCCCGATGGAGATTCCGACGAAGATCCCCGCGACGGTGCTCTGACGCGCGGCCTTGAGCCAGAGAAGCTGCGGGATCACGATGCTGTAGACGATGGACGTCCAGTAGAGGCCCGCGTAATCACCGGTGATGCGGTTGAAGGTGGCTTCCTGCGGGATGCGCTCGGCCAGAAGCGCGGACGCGATCTCGTCGAGATAGAGATAGCCGGACACGAGGGCGCTCGCGAGGACGAGCCGGCCCAGGAGATCGACGTCCTCCTCGTCAATGTAGCGTCCCAGCCGCAGCCCCCAGCGCAGCAGAACCGCCACGAGCAGCACGATCGACAACCCTTGAGCCAGGCCGGTGGCCACGAAATGCAGCGGCTGGCGCGTCTCGTGCCAGTCGGGCACCAGGGTCACGGCGAACTCGAACGCCACCGTGCTCTGCATGATGAGGATCAGGGGCAGCACCAGGATGGCCACGAGGCGGTACGCGCGCTGATGAAAGGCCCAGTGGCGGACCGAGCCGCGCCAGCCGAGGGCGAACACGCCATAGACCCGCTTCGCCGCCCGGGTTCGGGCGCGGTCGCGCAGGGTCGCGAGGTCGGGAATGAGGCCGACATACCAGAGCAGGCTCGTCACGATGGCATGGGTGCTGATGGCCCAGAAGTCCCAGGTCAGGGTGCTGCGGAACTGCGGCCAGACCTGGAACGTCGCCGGATAGGGAAACACCCAGTAGAACAGCCAGGGACGCCCGAGATGGACGATCGGGAAAATGCCCGCGCAGATGACGGCGAAGAACGCCACGCCTTCGGCGAAGCGGTTGACGGCCGTGCGCAGACCGTGGCGACGCAGCACCAGGATGGCTGCGAACAGGCTCGCCCCGTTGGCGATGCCGATCCACCAGGCATAGTTGATGAGGTCGAAGCCCCAGACGAAGGGAATGTTCACCCCCCAGACGCCGACTCCGAGGATCGCTACCGAGATCAGCGTGTAGCCCAGCAGCAGCACGAGCGCTCCCGAGGCGAGAAGCGCGATCCACCAGACCCAGCCGAACCGGCGGGACAGCGCAACGTCCGCGACCGTGCTCGTCACCGCCTGGGCTCTACCGCTCATTGGGCTACCCATTCTCGCTGGAGGGCTCGATGCGGGCGAGATAGGTCGTGCGCGGCTTGGTGTTGAGCTCGCCGAGCAGGGCATAATTGCGCGGGCTCCGCTTGAGGCGGCTCACGGCGCTTGCGGGATCGTTCACGTCCCCGAACACGATGGCTTGCGTCGGGCAGGCCTGCTGGCAGGCCGTCGCCACCTCGCCGTCGCGCAGGGGCCTGTCCTCGACCCGCGCATCGGCGCGGGCCGCCCCGATGCGCTGGACGCAATAGGTGCATTTCTCCATGACGCCGCGGTCGCGGACCGTCACCTGCGGGTTCATGGCCTCGGGCGAGGCCGTGTAGTCCGTGCCCCGATAATCGAGGAAGTTGAAGCGCCGCACTTTGTAGGGGCAGTTGTTCGAGCAGGTCCTCGTGCCGATGCAGCGGTTGTAGACCATGTCGTTGAGCCCCTCCGACGAATGCACCGTGGCGTTGACCGGGCAGACCACCTCGCAGGGCGCCTTCTCGCAATGCATGCAGGGCACGGGCTGGAAATAGGTCGCGGGATTGGCGGGATCGCCCGCATGGTACCGGTCGACCCGCAGCCAGTGCATCTCCCGCCCCTTCGCCACCTCGTCCGGCCCGACGACCGCGATGTTGTTCTCGGCCTGGCAGGCGATGACGCAGGCGTTGCAGCCGATGCAGGCATCGAGGTCGATCGCCATCCCCCAGGCATGGCCCTCGTAGGGCCATTCCGGATAAAGCGAGGGCTGCGCCTCCTGCTCCCGAGCCGGCGCCTGATCGGGGGCGACCACCCGCACGATGTCGCGGCCCTGCAGGGAATGGTGCTGCTGGGTCGAGATGACCGGGATCCGCTCGCCGGCCTTCCTGATCTCGCCGGTGGCGATCCAGGGGCGCCGGGAGGGGCGTACCGCATAGGCGTCAACCCCGATGCCGTCGCCGATCCTGCCGGCGCGCTGGCGGCCGTAGCCCAGGGTCAGCGTCACCGCGCCGGGCGCATGGCCCGGCATGATCCACACCGGCACCCGGATCGTCCTCCCGTCGACTGCGAGATCGACGGCATCGCCCGAGGACAGGCCGAAGACGGCCGCGGTCTCGGGCGCGAGAAGCGCCGCATTGCCCCAGACCTGCTTCGTCAGGGGCTTCGGCAGCTCCTGCAGCCAGCCGTTATTCGCGTAGGTGCCGTCCCAGACGGACGGATCGGGAGCGAACACCACGTCGATCCCACTGGATATGGAAGGAACTGCCATTTCAGCTGTCAGATCGAACCGTTCGGTCAATGCGACCGTCGGGGCGGCCGAGCCCTCGATCATTCCGTCTTCGAGCGCGCGGGCCCAGCGTTCCTCGAAGCCCTCGCCCCAGGCCTCACGCCACGTGGCCTGGACCAGCGCCTGACCGGTCAGGTTCTGACCAGCCATGAGGCCGAGGAACTCTTCCTGGCTCAGCCCCGGCTTGAGCGGCATCGTTGCGGGCTGCCTCAAGCCGACCGTGCCATCGAAGGCCCGCAGGTCGCCCCAGCTTTCGAGCGGATGCGCCTCGGGGATATGCCACTGGCAGACGGCCGCCGTCTCGTCGCAATGCGGGCCGAGATGAAGCGACAGCGGAACGCGCCTCACCAGCGAGGCCAGGTCGATGTCCGCTGGAGCGGCATAGACCGGATTTCCACCAAGAATGACGAGACGGGACACTTCGCCGGCCTCGATGGCCTGCGCCAGATCGGGCAGCGTCCGCATTTCGGCCATTGCCGGCCTGACCGGTTCGATGGCGCGGATCGTGGTGCCGAACGCGCCGAGCCGGGCATTGATCGCATGCACGAGAGCATGAATCCGGGTCGGCTGCTCGCGCCCTGCCACGACGAGGCTGCGCGATCCCGCCTGGCGCAACGCATCCGCCAGCTTCAGGATGGCCGGATGCATTTCGGACGTCGACGCAACGCCGATTTCCAGAGCAGCCGCAAGAGCTTGAACGAAGGGTTGGAAATCTCTCGGCCTAACCGGAAGGCGCTCCTCCGCGCGAGCGCCGGTGAGGCTCAACCGCGTCTCGACGGCGTAGAGACGCGGCAGAGCGCGCTCCTGCACCCGCCGCCGTGCCTGGAAATCCGCGGCATAGCGCAGGTGCCCCGGCTCCTCGGCGAACAGATCGCCCCCGAGCGTCACGATGATGTCGGCCCGGGTCAGATCGTAAACGAAATCCAGATCCCGGCCGAACGACTCTATGGCGGCGTCTCGCCGGCAGCCGTCGTCGACGGGTGAGAACTCATGGAACTTCGCAAATGGAAAGAGCTGCCGCGCTTGTGCCATAAGCCGGTGCAGGGTCGGCGACGAGGTCGGCGGCATCAGGATGTGCAATCCCCCTCCCTCCGACACGACGAGATCGTTGCGCACAGGTCGGATGAAGCCCGTGAGCTCCTCCCAGCTTCTCGCAGAGCCGTTCTGGAGCGGAGTGTCTGATCGATCCGGGTCGTAGAGGGACAGAATCTCCGCCTGGGCGAACACATCCGTCGCGCCGAGGCTTGCCGGATGTAGGGGGTTGCCCTCGATCTTGATCGGCCGCCCCTCCTGGGTCTTGACGAGGACGCCCCGACCAAGGCCGTTGAGCGCCATCGACGTGGCTACGGTGAGCGGCACCCCGGGCGTATGACCGGGCATGTTGCGGCTCAGCGACAGGAGCGGTGCGTTGCTGCCGGATCCACTGCCATTGCAGGCCGCGAGGCCTCCCAAGGCCAAGGATGCGCTCATCAGCCGGAGCAGGGTCCGCCGGTCGATGGCGGAGGCCCGCACGATGTCGGGAAACTCGGCCTCGATATGCCGGCGAACCTCCGGCCGATCGGCGAGCTCCTCCAGGCTGCGCCAGAGCGTGGGTCCCTTCTCCGTCGCAAGGCGGACCCGCACGGCATCGACATCGAATGGTGGTTCCTCACGCATCGCTTCTACCGGTGGCAGGTGTTGCAGCTGGTGAGGCGTCGCGAAGCCTCCTCATAGAATGTACGCACGTCCTCGGGCAGGTTCTGGCCATGCGCCTCATATCCGGTCGCGAACACCGCCTCGCGCGGCCGCAGATTCGGCACGGGATCGCGATGGCAATCAAGGCACCATCCCATGGACATGGTCTGGGACTTCACCGTCTTCGGCATCTGATCCACGCGGCCGTGGCAGGTCTCGCAGGCAACACCCTTGGTCACGTGAGCGGCGTGATGGAAATAGGCGTAGTCCGGCAGGCGATGAACGGACGTCCATTCGATCGGCTGACCGAGGACGAAGCTCGATCGGACCGGCTCGAGGACGCTTGCTCCCACCCATACCTGCGAATGGCACGACATGCAGGTCTGGGCGGAGGGCATGCCGGCATCCGCCGCGCGCTCCACGGTCGCGTGGCAATACCGGCAGTCGATGCCGAGGGAACCGCTGTGGAGATCATGCCGGAAAGGCACCGGCTGCGGCGCCGCCTTTCCGACATTCCAGGTGCTGTCGGAGCGTGCCCAGACATAGGCTATGCAGCCGGCCGCTACGGCGCTCAGACCTAGGAGCACGATCACCACCCGAAACAGAGTGGTGGCCGCCGGTGTGAAGAGCTGCGCCATCGCCTGTGCCGCGCACCCTTTGCTGGATCAGGCCGTGCGCCCGAAATAAAGCTTCGCTGTTGACACAATCGGCTCGGCGCAGCTTCGTTCCCTCATGCTGGATGGAAGTCGATGCGATCAGGGTGCGTGAAAACCTCGAAGGCATCGCCTCGGGCCACGGCCACGAGGGTGATTCCGCAGCTTTCCGCGACCCGTACGGCAAGGGCGGTCGGCGCCGAGACGGCGACCAGGATTGAGGCGCCCATACGAGCCGTCTTCTGCACCATTTCGAGGGATACGCGGCTGGTCAGCAGCACGAGACCATCGGAACCAGGCTCCGATGCCCTGGCCAGAGCCCCGGCGAGCTTGTCGAGCGCGTTGTGCCGTCCGACGTCCTCCCGAATAGCGATCACGCCCTCACTTGGTCGCCAGAAGGCTGCGGCATGGATGGCGCGGGCTTCCCTGTTCAGGCGTTGCGCATCGGAAAGATCGGTCATGGCGATTTTGACAGCCCCCGGATGCACGCGAAGCGAGCCCGTCACCGTCTGAACCGGCCGTGTGGCCTCGGCCAGGGATTCCACGCCGCACAATCCGCAACCGACTGGACCGGCCAAGGCGCGTCGGCGCATCTGGTAGGAGCTGCCACTTCGGTCTGACAGCCACATCCTGATCTCGCATCCGAGATCGTGCTCGACCATTTCCATCGACAGGAGATCGGCGGGATCGTGAATAATCCCTTCCGACAAGCTGAAGCCGATAGCGAAATCCTCCAGATCGGACGGACTCGCCATCATCACGGCATGCGTCGAACCGTTATAGGTCAGGGCAACCGGCGTTTCCTCCGGCACCACGCGTTCGCCCGGGAAGGAGGCATCCTGCGCCACGCTCATGCGCGGCAGGCGGATGACTGGCGACAGGTGTAACGTCATTCCGCTGCCTCCGGCTGCCGTTCCTGCATCGGGGCGATACGGATCGGAATCGATTTCGCCGCCGGCACCTTGCTGTGATCCGCATGGTGCCAGACCGGTATCAGCGGATTGCACTCAGGGTAGTACGCGGCACAGCAGCCTTCCGGGATCTCGTAAGGAGTCACGCGCAATCCGCTCACCTGTCGCACGACGCCATCATCGACGGCCGTCGTGAGAGTGACCAAGTCGCCCTCATTTAATTTCAACTTGGCGACGTCATTCGGATTCATGAAGAGCACCATGCGGGTGCCCCTGACGCCTCTGAACCTGTCGTAGTAGCCGTAGACGGTCGTGTTGAACTGATCGTTGGAGCGTACGGTCATAAGCTTGAAGATGTCGGGATCCTTTTCGGCGGTCCCGAGATCCTCCTCCAGGCTCTGAGGGACGATGAAGTTGGCCTTGCCCGTCTTCGTCTTCCAGCGCCTCTCGCGCGCCGCGATGGGGCGGTGGAATCCGCCCGGCTTCCACATTCGCTTGTTGAAAGCGCGGAAATCCTCCGGATAGGTTTCCTCTATCGCGTCGCGGACGAGGGCATAATCGGCCACCCATTCATCCCAGGGCACCTTGTCGTTCACCGGGAGCGTCGCCTTTGCAATCTCCGCGACGATGCGCGGCTCCGACAGGAGATCGGAGCTTGCGGGCTTCGCCACGCCCTTCGATCCGTGGATGCAGGCCGTCGAGTCTTCGACGGCAACGGCTTGGGGCCCGGTCTCCTGCTCATCGATCTCGATGCGCCCGAGACATGGGAGAATGTAGGAAATCTCACCAGGGATGAGATGGTTGCGGTTGAGCTTCGTCGAGATCTGCACCGACAGGCGCAAGCGCGTCCAAGCCTTCTCCAACGCTGCCGTCTCCGGCGCAGCCCGCACGAAGTTTCCGCCGAGCGCCACAAAGGCTTTCATCTCGCCTTTGAGAATGCCTTCACAGGCCTCGACCGTCGTGGTTCCCTTCCAGCGCGGCGGCTCGAACCCATATTGCTCCTTCAGCTTGTCGAGGGGCACCAGCTCGGGTTTCTCCGCAATCCCGACCGTACGCTGTCCTTGCACGTTGGAATGGCCGCGCACCGGGCAGATCCCGGCTCCCGGCCTGCCGATATTGCCGCGCAGTAGGAGCAGATTGACGAGCATCTGCACGTTCTCGACCCCGGCCTTGTGCTGGGTCAGCCCCATGCCGTAGATGCCGATGACTGCGTTCGCCTGAGCATAGGCGGCTGCGGCCGCTTCCAGTGTCGCCTGCGGCAGGCCGGACTGGCGCTCCAGTTCAGGCCAGGACGCCTGGCGTGCAGCGCGCGCGAACTCCTCGAAGCCATGGGTATGCTCGGCGATGAAGGCATGGTCGAGCACGGGCTTGCCGCCGACCTCCCGGGCGCGATCGTCGGCTTCGATCAGGATCTTGGCCATGCCCATGAGGGCCGCGATATCCCCGCCGATCTTCACCTGATGATACTGCGACGAGATCCGCGTTTCCGAGCCCGTCAGCATTTCAGTCGGCGCCTGAGGGTTGGTGAAACGTTCGAGCCCGCGCTCCTTCAGAGGATTGAAGGTGATAATCGGCACCCCGCGCTTCGCCGCTTCCTGGAGCGGATGGAGCATGCGCGGACTGTTCGTCCCGACGTTCTGGCCGAAGAACAAGATGCAGTCGGTTTTCTCGAAATCGTCGAGAATGACGGTCCCCACCGAAACACCGATGCTCTGGGGCAACGCCACTGAGGTGCTCTCGTGGCACATGTTGGAGGAATCCGGCAGGTTATTGGTGCCGTAGAGCCGAGCGAACAGCGCCCACATGTAGGAGGTCTCGAGGGAAGCGCGGCCGGAGGCATAGAGCACCACCTGACGCGGATCGAAGCCTTTCAGCTCCTGGCCGATCTCGCGGAACGCGTGCGCCCAAGTCACCGGCTTGTAGGTATCCGACGCCGCATCCCAGCGCATGGGGTGCGTCAGGCGTCCGGCCTCTTCGAGGTCGTGATCGCTCCAGGTTCTCAATTCGGAAAGGGTATGCTTGGCGAAGAACTCAGGCGTTACCCGCTTGGTGGTCAGCTCCCAGGCCGTGGCCTTGGCACCGTTCTCGCAATACTCGAAGGTGCGGGGTTCGGCGGGCTTGGCCCAGGCGCAACTCACGCAGGCATAGCCGTCCGGCTTGTTCTGCTTGAGCAGAATCGCGTTGCCGCTGAGGAGCCTGCCTTCCCTGGACAGGATCGTCTCCACGGATCTAAGGGACCCCCACCCCCCTGCAGGCCCGGGGTAAGGTTCGATCTTCGGCTCATCATTCATGGGACAGCCTCCCGCCGGCCGCCGTTCACGCCCGGCGATCCTTGCAACCCATGTCAATGTTCGGAAAGCCTGACCGTTCCGGCCGAGCGGATACCGGCCGGAAAAGTTCCAGGATGGTCACCAGAAAGGGGCCCCGCGAAAATCTGCGGCGCGAGGCCGAAAACGGGCTAGACAGGGGGCGAGCGGTTTGTTACACGCACGGCCTCTTCAGCGGACATCGCGCCGCTGAATTCGCTTCGGCGACGGGTGTGTAGCTCAGTTGGTAGAGCAGCTGACTCTTAATCAGCGGGTCCAAGGTTCGAATCCTTGCACACCCACCAATCTTTTCAAGATCGAGAATCGCAGAACGGGCCGCTGAACCGTGTTTGACGGCGTAGCGGACAGTCGTGACAGGTCATTCACAACAGAATCGATCCTGTGAATCACCCTTTTCTCGTCGAGCGCATCGCCAAGGGCCGTGCTCGTCATCACTGATGGAAGCAAGCGCGCAACCCGGCTTGAACCGGGATGCGCGACAGGTATGCAATGTTACTCCGCTGCGTGCTGGGCGTGCAGGCGCGCCCCCCGGCTCATGAGCTTGTTGAGCGCGCCCAGATAGGCTTGGGCCGAGGCGACCAGGGTGTCGGGGTCGGCCGCGCGGGAGGTCACGCTGCGGTTGTCGGCCGAGAGACGGACCGAGACCTCAGCTTGGGCGTCCGTTCCCTCGGTCACCGCATGCACTTGGTAGAGTTCCAGCACCGCTTCGTGGGGCACCAAGGCCTTGATGGCATTAAAGGTGGCATCCACGGGTCCGTTGCCCTCCTGCTCCTCGATCACGATCCGATCGTCGACCTGGAGACGCATGGTGGCGCGCTGCGGACCACGGGTTCCGGCCACAATGTGGAGAGAGACCAGCTTGATGCGGTCGTGGGCCATGGCGATGTTCTGGTCGACCAGGGCCTCGATGTCCTCGTCATAGACGTGCTTCTTGCGGTCCGCGAGTTCCTTGAACCGCTCGAAGGCATCCTGGAACTGGTTATCGGATAGGCTGTAGCCCAGTTCCTCCAGCTTGTTGCGGAACGCCGCCCGGCCGGAATGCTTGCCCATGATCAGGGACGTCTTTGACACGCCGACGCTCTCGGGCGTCATGATCTCATAGGTCTGGGCGTTCTTGAGCATGCCGTCCTGATGGATGCCGCTCTCATGGGCGAAGGCGTTCCGGCCTACGATGGCCTTGTTGTACTGCACCGGGAAGGACGTGGCGGCCGATGCCAGCTTCGAGGCGCGCATCAGCATGGTGGCCTCGATGCCCGTTTCAAACGGGAGCACGTCGCCACGAGTCTTGATCGCCATAACGACCTCCTCGAGGGCCGCATTGCCGGCGCGCTCGCCGATGCCGTTGAGGGTGCATTCGATCTGCCGGGCGCCGCCCTCCAGGGCCGCCAGGGAATTGGCGACCGCGAGGCCCAGATCATTGTGGCAATGGGCGGAGAAGATGGCCTTGTCGGCGCTCGGCACGCGTTCGCGTACGGCCCGGAACATAGCCCGGTACTCGTCCGGGGTCGCATAACCCACCGTGTCGGGCAGGTTGATGGTGGTGGCGCCGGCTTTGATGGCCGCTTCCACGCAGCGGCACAGATAGTCGATGGGCGTCCGGGTGGCGTCCATGGCCGACCACTCGATGTCCTCGATCAAGTTGCGCGCCTGGGTCACCGTCTTGGAGATGATCTCCAGGACCTCCTCTTCCGACTTGCGCATCTGGTGCGCCAGATGGATCGGCGAGGTCGATACGAAGGTATGGATCCGCGGACGGGCCGCGTGGCGCACAGCCTCGCCAGCGCGGGCGATATCAGCCGAGATGGCGCGGGCGAGTCCGGCCACGGAGGCCCGCTTCACCTGCTTGGCAATGAGCGCGACGGCCTCGAAATCGCCGTTGGACGCGATGGGGAAGCCCGCCTCGATGATATCGACCCCCATTGTATCGAGCAGTTCCGCAACCTCGAGCTTCTCCTCCAGGGTCATGGTGGCGCCCGGGCATTGCTCGCCGTCGCGCAGGGTCGTGTCGAAGATCAGAACGCGGTCCTTGGAGGAGCCGGATACGGAAGCGGTCATCATGTATAGTCCTTCTCGGAGGGAGCGAGGCCTTGCGAGTAGCCTTCAGCGCTCAAGGTTGTTTCTGCTGGTCCAGAACCCCTGAGAGCCCAGGCGGCGACGCCCAGCCGACCCTCAGGGGCAGCTAAGGAGAAGGAGGCCAAGAAGACGAGCGCGATCGGCCGCGGGAGCGGGTCCGTTCATCCATGCGCTGGGGGAGACGATGATCATCGCTACCCGAATCCTCCTCGGCCGCGGACGTGAAGCCGCGAACAACGGGCCTGTTTGTAACGGGGCTTCGTCCTTATGGCAAGCCTTTGAAACAAACGAAAAGACTAAGCTCGACCAACGTATGGGTTATGGCGCCGGACCGTAAAGGACTGGTCGGCAGCCAAAACGCCCTAGATCGGGTGAAGCTTGGCTTTTGTCTCGGACTGTCATCGATCCAGGAGTGCTTTTATGAGAACTGTGACCCACGCTCTGTCCCTGACCGGCTTGCTAGCGCTGGCTGCCTGCAACCAGACGGCTTCGGCCCCTGCCCCAGCGAGCGCCAGCCTCACGCCGTCGAGTTCCCACATGCCGCAAGGATCGGGCTGCTCGGGCGAGATCGACCGCTACCGCGCTGTCATGAGCAACGATCTTGCCATGGGGCACGTGAACCAGTCGGTTTACAATCAAGTCGACCGGGAGCTCCGCCAGGCGGAATCCGCCTGCGTCGGCGGGCGCGATGCGGAAGCTGTCCGGCTGGTCCGTGCCACGAAGTCCCGTCACGGCTATCTCTGATCGAAGGCCCAGCCGAAGAAGGATTGCAGGAAGAGCGGCATCCGCTCGGGGTCGATATCCGCCCGCCCGCGGACGATGCGCACATCCTGCAGCTCGGGCTCGGGCTGGGCCGCGATGTTCGCTCGGATCGTCGCCGCGCCCTCCTCCGCCGTGACCGGCAGCGTCACCATCCGCAGGAGAGCGATGGTCGGCCAGCGCTGGACGATGATCCATTCGTCGTCCACGCGGTAATCGCCATCGGCGAGGCCCGTTTCCTCGGCCAGCTCGCGCGTGAGACTTGTGGCGAGATCGACCGTGCCGTCAGGCCTCAAGTCGGATAGATCAGGTGTCCCGGCGGCGAAATAGACACGACCCGCATTGGTGGTGCCGTTCCCCATCACCCCGCAGATGAAAGCCCCGTCCGAACCGCGCAGCGCTCCCATGGCGAAGCCGTTGGCGATGGCGGGGTCCGGATAACCCCTGTCGATCCAGGCAACAAAATCGGCGTAGTCGACCTCGAAATAGATGTTGCGGCACAGGTCCTGCTCGAACTGGACGTCCTGAAGCAGGAGCACCCGCCCGTTGAACATCTGCGGCTTGCCCGCGGTGCGGCGCTTCCAGTTCTCCGTGATGAAGTCCCGGTTCTGCCCGGGCCATGTCCAATCGAACGGGCGGCAGAACGCCTCGACGCGGGAGACGCGCCGGATCTGAGGCTCTCGGTTCACGCCAGGATCTCGCCGCGGCTCACCATCACGGCCGAGCCGCCGATCTCGGCCGACGCGAGGGCACCGTCCTTGATCACCATCTGAAGGACGATCTCGCTCGGGCGCCCCATCTCGACGCCCTGCTCGATGACGATGTTGTGCTCGCCGTCGCCCAGGGGCTCGCATTGCATGAGCGCGCCCGCGAAGGCCGCCGCCGCGGAGCCTGTCGCCGGGTCTTCCGCGATGCCCATTCCCAGACCAAACATGCGGGCGCGGAACCGCAGGCCGTCAGCCTCAGGAATCCGAGCATAGACATACGGCGCCGGATGATCGCTGTCGCCGAAGGCCTTGTCGAAAGCCTCGCCTTGCGGTTTGGACTTCGCCAGCGCTTCGAGAGACGAAACCGGCACGAGATCATAGGCGACACCTGCCGAATGGCGGCTCGGAACGTGCCGGTCGAAACCAATGTCGGTCGGATCGAGACCGAGCGCCCAAGCGCATGTCGCAGAATCCTTGCCCTCGCCCCACACGAAGGGCAGGCGCGGCAGACGGAACCGCGCCGTGCCGCTCGTGGCACCCTGCACCTCGACGGCGCAGGGAACGATGCCGACCTGCTCCTTCAACCCGAAGGCTGCGGCGCCCGGTTCGCCGTTCTGGTCGAGAAGCGCCAAAAGCACCGCCGTTCCCACGGTGGGATGTCCCGCGAACGGCAGTTCACGGGCGGGCGTGAAGATGCGGATGTCGGCGCGCTGGCGCGGCTCGGACGGGGGCAGGACGAAGACCGTCTCCGAGAGATTGAACTCCTTGGCGATCCTCTGCATGCCCGCGGTGTCCAGTCCCTCGGCCTCCAGGACAACCGCGAGAGGGTTTCCGGCAAAGCGCTCGGACGTGAAGACATCGAGAGTGACGAAACGACGGGACATACGGATCGATCCTTTTCGGGAGCCTTCAACGGGGCGGGAATGGCGATTCTTCGGCGCCAGATGAGGCACCGCCGGGAGTTCTCCTGTCAACAAAACTCCGACTCGGCACAGAACGTCATGGCCGCCCCGGATCAAGTCCGGAGACGTCCATGACGTCAATGGTGCGGTCGCAGCAACGCGCAATCTCCTCTGCGCCTTCGGCCAGCTTACATAGCCGCCTGCCGCACGAAGCGGTCGTTGAAGGTCGCGGAGAGATCCACCTTGGCATCCTTCAGCTCCGGATCGAGCTGGCGCAGCATGTCGAGCACGCTCTGCATGCCGGTCATCTGGACGATGCCGTCGCGCGAGTAGCTCTCGAGCGAGTTCTGCACCGCCTTGAGGTAAAGCGGCTTGTCACCCAGGTAGTATTCCTCCGGGACCGTCGCGGCGATATCCTCGGGCTTTGCGCTCTGGAGCCATTTCAGGCTCTTCACGAAGGCGTTGACGAGACGCTGCGTGGTCTGCGGGTTCTGCTCAATGAAATCCTTCTTCGTATAGAGCGTCGCCGCGGGATTGGAGCCGCCGAAGAGCGCGCGGGTTCCAGCTTCCGTACGGGTATCGATCAGGATCTGAATGTCTCCATCGGCTTCGAGCTTGGCGATGACCGGATCGAGATGGGAGATCACATCGATCTCGCCCTTCTTCATCGCAGCCACGCCACTGGCGCCGGACCCGACGCCGATGATGGCGGCATCGGACGGCTTCAAACCAGCCTTCACCATCGCATATTGCGCGGTGAGCGCAGTCGATGATCCCGGTGCGGTAACGCCGATCTTCAGACCTTTGAAGTCCGCCGCCGACCTGATCTGCCCGGCCTTGTCCTTCTTGACCGCGATCACGATGGCGGGGAAGCGGCCGAGTTCCGTAACGGCTACGACGTCCTGTCCCTTGGCCTGCATGCGGATCGTGTGTTCGTAGGCGCCGGTCACCACGTCGACGGAGCCGCCGATAAGCGCCTGGAGCGACTTCGCGCCACCGCCAAAATCGTTGATCTCGACCTCGAGCCCCTGCTCTTTGAAGAAGCCCTTGCGCTCGGCGATGGTGAGCGGGAGGTAGTAGAGCAGTGGCTTGCCACCGACGCCGAGCGTCACTTTCGCCTTCTCAGGCGCACCCTGCGCGAATGCCTTCGGGCCCAAAGCTGCAGTCAGTCCGAGCGCTCCGGCGGTCTTCAAGAATGTACGGCGTTCCATCGCGTCTCTCCCTGTTGTGATGGCGTCGGTGTGGAGCTCTTACGTTCGCGCGGCCAGCGATGCTTGCGGCCGCCAGACGAGGAAAGCGTTCTCGATCCTCGTCACGAGCATGTCGATGAGGATGACGAACACGGACAGGATCAGCATGCCGGCGAAGACGCCGGTCACGTCGAAGACGCTCTCGGCCTCGTGGATCTTATAGCCCAGGCCAGCGGAGGACCCGAGATACTCCCCGACGACCGCGCCGACGAGCGCGAAACCTACGGACGTGTGAAGCGACGAGAACACCCAGGTCAGCGCTGACGGCCAATAGACGTGCCGGAGCAGCTGGCGTTCGTTCATGCCCAGCATGCGGGCATTGGCGAGCACGACCGGCGACACCTCACGCACCCCCTGATACACGTTGAAAAATACGATGAAGAACACGAGCGTGAATCCAAGCGCCACCTTCGACCAGATGCCGAGGCCGAACCACAGGGCGAAGATCGGTGCGAGCACCACGCGCGGGAGGGCATTCGCAGCCTTGATATAGGGGTCGAAGACCGCGGCCAGCAGTTCCTTGCGTGCGAAGAGGAATCCGAAGATGATGCCGCCACCGGCGCCGATCAGGAAGGCCAGGATGGTTTCCACCAGCGTGATCCAGAGATGCCCCCAGATCTCGCCGCTGGCGAAGAGAGTCCAGCAGCGTTTCAGGACGTCGAGCGGAGTCGAGAAGAAGAACTGCACCTGCTTGGGCGTGCCGGAGATCGGATATACGGTCAGCACGTGCCATGCCAAAAGGAAGATCAGGCCCACGCCGATCTGAAGAACCGTGAGTTTCAGACGCGGCATCACGCATTCTCCCCTTGGCTGTAGGCCTTTTGAACCTCGACGCGAAGGCTCGCCCAGATCTCCTTGTGGATGCGGTGGAAGGTCCGCTCCATACGGACCTCGGCGATGTCGCGCGGCCGGGGCAAGTCGACCGGAAAGTCGCCGATGATCCCGGCAGCCGGCCCTGCCGACATCAGAACCACGCGATCGGCGAGCGCAATCGCCTCCTCCAGATCGTGCGTGACGAACAGGACCGCCTTGCGGTCCGCCGCCCACAGGCTCAGGAGCAGGTTGCCCATGATCTGCCGCGTTTGGGCATCGAGGGGACCGAAAGGTTCATCCATCAGAAGGATCTCGGGATCACGGATCAGGACCTGGGCCAGGGCCACGCGCTTACGCTGCCCGCCGGAGAGCATGTGCGGATAGCGGTCGACGAAGGCTGCAAGGCCCACCCGTCCGAGCCAATCCCTCGCGCGCTGGACAGCGTCGCTGCGGGACACACCTTTCGATTCAAGGGCGACTGCCACGTTGTCGAGGGCCGTTTTCCATGGCATCAGCGCATCCTGCTGGAAGAGGTAGCCGGCACGTAGATTGAGGCTGGCGAGATCGCTGCCGAATATCGTGACCCGACCGGCCGAGGGCTTCAGCAGGCCGGCGGCCGCGTTCAGGATTGTGGATTTGCCGGATCCCGTTGGCCCGACGATAGCCACGAACTCCCCGGGACGAACCGCAAGATCGATGCCCCTGACGGCCGTATAGCCACCCACTCTCGGCCCGAACGTGATGGCGACATCGTCGAGCGCCACCGCCGCAAGGGAGGTTGCCTGATCCATTCCGATCCTCATGGTCCCATATTCGGGCGCATTCTAGGACCGCCTCCGGAAGGATCGCAAGGTAAGCCGGCTTCTCCCTTCGGCCTATCCGCCGTCAGCGACATGACGAACCATAACCCAGAGAGCGGGTCGGCCTAGACCTCCACCGCCTCGAAGCGATGACTGGGCGAGACGAACTCGTCCTGCGCGGCGATCGTCAGGATCTCGCGCGATCCCGCCTCCTCGGTGCGCTTGAGCAGGCCGTAGACGGAGGCCGAAGCCGCGGCCAGAGCCGTTGGGGCCGAACGCGAGCGGGCATAATGGACGAAGAAGAGAGCCGCGATGGCGTCCCCTGCCCCGTTGACGGACAGCGACAGCTTAGGCGTCCGGACGCACCAGAAGCGCCCACTCTCACCGGCCACGAGATCGACGCTGTCGGCCGGGGTCTCCTTCGTCTCGACCGAGGTCACGAGAATGACCCTCGGGCCTAGTCCCTGCACGATCGAGACGGCCTGTTTCACATCGGCCAAGGTCTGGGTCGCGAGGCCTGACAGGTAATCCAGCTCGAACTGGTTCGGGGTGATGATGTCCGCGGAGGGAACCGCCTGCTTGCGCATGAATTCCGGAATGCCCGGCCGTACGAAGACGCCACGGCCCACGTCGCCGATCACCGGGTCGCAGCAATAGAGAGCCTTCGGGTTGAGCACGCGCACCCGCGCCACCGCCGAAAGGATCGCATTGCCGATGTCGGCTGACCCCATATAGCCTGAGAGAACCCCGTCGCACCGGGTGAGCACGCCTCGCTCGGCGATTCCCTCGACGAGATCCTCGATGGCAGGGCCGTCGAAAACCCGCCCCTTCCAGGAACCGTATCCGGTATGGTTGGAGAACTGAACCGTGTGAATGGGCCAGACCTCGACGCCGAGGCGCTGCATCGGAAACACCGCCGAGGCGTTACCCACATGACCGTAGGCGACATGCGATTGAATTGAGAGAACGTTCATGGATCTGGCCCCTTTCGCTTACCCGTTAGCGCAACGGCCGTCGCGCTTCAAATCGCCTGATGTGATCTCACTCATCACAAAGGCAGTTGGTTCTCTCCGCGACAATCCGTATTGATCTTAGCTCCTCCTGCGAAAGGGCGGCCTCAGGCATCATGGACATCGGGTTTTTGAAGACCAGCATCGTCGGATTCGTGCAGACCCATCAGGCCTATGCCCCCTTCGTCCTCGGCCTCATGACCTTTGCCGAATCGCTCGCCTTCGTGTCGCTGCTCCTGCCGACCATGACGATCATGATCGCGGTCGGTTTCGTGATCGCCGCTGCCGACATCCCCTTCTGGCAGGTCTGGGCAGGGGCTGCGTGCGGGGCCTTTCTCGGAAATTGGGTCTCCTTTGCGATCGGCCAGCGCTACAAGAAGGCGGTCTATGAAACGTGGCCCCTGTCGCGCAATCCCAAGCTCATCATGCGGGGAGAAGATTTCTTTCAGCGCTTCGGACCTTGGGCCGTGTTCCTCGGGCGGTTCTTCGGCCCGATCCGCGCCGTGATCGCCCTGATCGCCGGGATCTTCCTGATGCCGGTCGTGCTGTTCCAGGCTGCCAACGTGGCGTCAGCCTCCGTCTGGGCCTTCATCATCCTGGCACCCGGCGCGGGGCTCGCGCAGTATTGGCTGTGGTAGGTCCGCACAGCGGGGAACCGGGCGTCCCAGGGTTCATTAACCTCCCACACCGAAGGAGGTCCCTGATGGGAAAAGGCAAGATGAACGGCGACAACTCCGCCGAAAGCAAGAAGCATCCTGGCCATGAGATCCGCGGCTCGGGTGGGACCGTGAAGAACCGGAACGATCCCGGGAAGCAGGACAACAACAAGGCTCAGAACACGAAGAGCAACCAGCAGTAACAGTAGCGGCTCGCTCGAGGGCGAGCCGCCACCCCCCTCTATTCCAGGAGGTGGCAGCGCTCTTCCATGATGTTAACAGTATTGCTGTAACATCACGGTTTCCTCGTTGTGAGCCTTCCTTCTCCCGCCTCTTACGAAGAGGTCAGCCCCGCTGCGCCCTCGCTGGAGGCGGCTGATCCGCTAGGAACAGAACTGCCAGCCATCTGGTGGCCGTCGGTCTCAGCCGCTGCGTCCCTGGTTTTCTCAGTCCTCTGGCTCATGGAGAGTTGGGAGCAAGCCGAGCCGCTGAGAGGTCCGACCAAGGCAAATCAGCTGATGCAGAGCCTTGCCGCGCTGCTCGCGACCCTCGTCTGCTCCTACGCCGTTTACCGGTTCTGGAAGCACCGCCATGAGACGCTCGGCATCGTTCTGGGCCTTTCGGTGGTGGCAGGTGCCATGGTGCTGCATCACCTATAAGCCGCGTGGTCTCGCCCGCCGTTCTCAGGTCATCCTGAATGCATCGAGATCTCCCGCGTCGATGCGCTCCTTCGTATGCCGGTAGCCGATCTCGACCACTCTCTCGAACTGCTCCCACCCACGGAGCGGCACGTCGGCAAGAGGCGGATGGATCACGAGTGTGGCATGGGCACGCGCTTTCAAGGTTTGGGCATCGCTCGAGATGGTGGCCGAGCGATAGAGCAGATTGACGATATCAGGAGCATCGGCCGGCAGTCCGAGAAGTCTGCGCAGGAGCGGCGCTTTCTTCTCCTCATCGCCCGCGGACGTGAAGGCCACATCCCGCGCCACATCGATGCCGAGCACAGGTCCCCTCTGGAAATCGGCCATGATGTCGGCCGGCAGGTTATTCATCATGGCGCCGTCGACGAGCACCCCTTCGGGCTCGACCATGGGCGGCAGCAGCCCGGGAATGGCGAGGCTCGCCCGCAAGGCCCGCCAGAGCGTACCCTGACGATGAACATGGGTCGTTCCGGTCGTCAGATTCGACGAGACGCAGAAGAAGGGTAGCCAGAGATCCTCGATGTTTCGCTGCCCGAAATGTTGGCTCAGCCGGGCATCGACCTTGAGACCACGGATCAAGGCGATCAGCGGCAGGGTGTAGTCGTTGAGCGGCGGGCTTCGGACGAAGGCCTCCATCATGATCTCGCGCGCCTCGTCAATGTTGATCTGAAGAGCGCAGACGGCCGCCATGACTGCACCGATGCTGGTTCCGCCGGCGAGATCGATCGGAAAGCCGCACTCCTGCAGAGCCTGGATCGCGCCGAGATGAGCAAAGCCGCGCGCTCCGCCCCCGGCCAGGACCAGGCCGACGGCCCTGCCGCTCGACGTGCGGATGAGCCGCTGGAGATCGCTCCGGCTCCTTTCCCGCACATGAAGGCGCTGGTCGACGGGAAGCCCTTGAAGCGATGGATGCGCCGGTTTCGGCCGGGTGGCATCTGGCTTCTGCAGCAGGACGAGGTCGTGCCGACGCCATCCGGATGCGGCCGCCCTGAGCGCCTCAGCCTCACAGGTCAGCGGCTCGCCTGGCCGCGCCAGGAGCACGACATGGTCGGCATGGCGGATGCAGCGCTCCATCCAGGCCCCGGATGGCTCGGGCGAGACGTAGATCACCCTCTCGCGGCTCGCCTCGAAGCGGTACAGCCAGTTCTCGTCCTCCTCGTCGGGCATTGCCGCGACCAGATCGACCCCGGCCCCGTGGCTCTGTCGCATCTCGGCCAGGAACGCCTGGGCAAAGTCCGAAACCGCCACGCCATGCGTGACCGGAACAATGGCGAAGGTTGTGGGCGTGAACGTCCTGGGCTTGCTGCGGGTCGCCGCGCGAAGCCGCTCGGCCAGCAGCTTCGAGAGATAGAGCATGACGGCGGGCCAGCGCTCGATGAGATCCTCGAAATCCGTCCGGGCCAGGGTCAGGAGGACCGAGTCCCGCAAGGCCGTGACGGTCGCCGAGCGCGGCGCATGGGAGATGAGGGCCATCTCGCCGATGGTCTCCGGCGGCGCAATGCGTGCGATGCGCTGCTGCTCGCCGTGACTGCCCTGCACCGACACCCCAAGGGCCCCGGACACGAGCATGTAGAGCGCATCGGCCGGATCGCCCTCCTCGAAGAGGACCTCACCGCCAGGGAGCACGATGCGCTGGAGTTTGGACTGAAGTTCGAGACGGGCAGCCGGGTCGATTCCAGCCCACAGAGGCAGGTCAAAGTCCGCCAGTTCTTCAAGCAAGTTCGTCGCGCCCATGGAATTCCGTAACGTTATCGTTCCGGTGCCACTAGCGGGAATCCGCCGCCCTGACAAATCCGCTTTTGGCGTAGCGCGAAGTCGCTCAGGCGGCGCGGGAGAACCGCGCCGCCCGGAAACGGCTCAGTTCCGGCTCTTGTCGACCAGGGCCTTTTCCTTGATCCACGGCATCATGTCTCGCAGGCGGCCGCCGACATCCTCGATCGGGTGCGCGGCGTTGCGGGCCCGGGTCGCCTTGAAGGAGGTCTGGTTGACCTTGTTCTCGAGCATCCAGTCGCGGGTGAACTTCCCGCTCTGGATATCCTCCAGGACCCGCTTCATCTCGGCTTTGGTCTCGGCCGTGATGATGCGCGGGCCGGTCACGTACTCGCCGTACTCGGCCGTGTTGGAAATCGAGTAGTTCATGTTGGCGATGCCGCCCTCGTAGATCAGGTCGACGATCAGCTTCACCTCGTGGAGACACTCGAAATAGGCCATCTCGGGGGCGTAGCCCGCTTCGACCAGGGTCTCGAAGCCCGCCTTGATCAGCTCGACGAGACCGCCGCAGAGCACCACCTGCTCGCCGAAGAGATCGGTCTCGCACTCCTCCTTGAAGGTCGTCTCGATGATGCCGGCGCGGCCGCCGCCATTGGCGGAGGCGTAGGAGAGCGCGATGTCATGAGCATTGCCCGTGGCGTCCTGATGGATCGCGATCAGGGTCGGCACGCCGCCACCGCGCTGGTATTCGGAACGCACCGTATGGCCCGGCCCCTTCGGGGCGACCATGAGCACGTCCAGATCCTTGCGGGGCTCGATGAGGTTGAAGTGGACGTTGAGGCCGTGAGCGAAGAGCAGCGCCGCGCCCTGCTTCATGTTGTCGTGAAGCTCGTTGCGGTAGATGTCGGCCTGGAGCTCGTCGGGGGTCAGCATCATGACCACGTCGGCCCACTTGGCGGCCTCGGCAACGTCCATGACCTTGAGCCCGGCCTTCTCGGCCTTGGCCACGGAGGGCGAGCCCTTACGCAGGGCCACGACGATGTCCTTCACGCCGGAATCGCGCAGGTTCAGGGTATGGGCGTGGCCCTGGCTGCCGTAGCCGACGATGGCAACCTTCTTGCCCTTGATCAGATTGATGTCCGCGTCGCGATCGTAATAGACACGCATGGTCCTCGGGTCCCTTAGTTCAAAGGGGGGCTTTTCCCCCGTCCTCGTAGCCGCCGCGCGATCCTTAGGATCTGCGCAACATTTGTTTTGTCAGGCGCCGCTTTTAGCGAATAAAACTGCGCTGACAAGGTGTTGTTTGTAGCAAAACTGCCGACCCTGCCTGCACCCAGCGCAAGGCCGGCCTTTTCTGTCAACAAACGATCCGAGCCTGGAGAGTTCAAAAGGCTCTCGAATGCTCTAGATTGGCCTTGATCCCCGTTGCCGAGAAGGACAACGCCGCATGCAGCGTCTTGCCACTCCCGCCGAAGTCATCTTGTTCTGGCGCGAGGCCGGTCCTGACAAATGGTTTTCGAAGGACGAAGCCTTCGACCAGGTCTGCCGCGACCGTTTCCTGCCCACCTATGAGGCTGCCGCCCGGGGCGATCTCAACGAGTGGGAACTCACCCCGGAGGGCGCGCTCGCCGTCATTCTCCTCCTCGACCAATTTCCCCGGAACATGTTCCGGGGAAAGCGCGAAACCTACAAAGCCGACCCGGTGGCCCTGATGGCCGCTGACCGCGCCATCGAGCGCGGATTCGACCATCGGGTGGAACCTGAGTTCCGCCGGTTTTTCTACCTTCCCTTCATGCACTCCGAGTCCCTCAGGCATCAGGAGCGCTCGGTGGCCCTGAACGAAGCCCTCGGCGAGGACTCCATCAAGTGGGCGCGCCACCATCACGGCATCATTGCCCGCTTCGGCCGTTTCCCTCACCGCAATGCCATTCTCGGCCGCGAGACGACGCCCGAGGAGGAAGCGTTCCTGCAGGAGAACGACTTCAGGGGGTGAGGCCTCAGCTAATCCCTTCCGCGCCCCGCGCCATGGCGGCGACGCCGGTGCGGGAGACCTCGACCAGTCCGACTGCGGTCATCAGCTTGATGAAGCGCTCGACCTCGTCGGTCGTGCCGGTCAGCTCGTACACGAACGAGGTCAGGGTTGCGTCCATCGTACGGGCGCCGAACGCCGAGGCGAGACGCATCGCCTCCACCCGGTGATCGCCCTTGCCGACAACCTTGACGAGACAAAGCTCGCGCTCGACGGCCTCGCCGGTGAGCGTGAGGTCCACGACCCGGTGAACGGGCACGAGGCGCTCGAGTTGGCTCTTGATCTGCTGAATGATGCTGTCGGTGCCCGTGGTCACGATGGTGATGCGCGAGATATGCGCCTCGTGCTCCGTCTCGGTGACGGTCAGGCTCTCGATGTTATAGCCGCGACCGGAGAACAGGCCGGCAATGCGCGCAAGCACGCCGGGTTCGTTGTCGACCACGATGGCGAGCGTATGCCGGCTCGAGGGTTCGACGCGGGTCGCATCGGGATAATGAGTTTTCATCTGCAGCATGGTTTGGTTTCCCGAATTCTGATTGGCCTCAAGCCGCCCTGCGGTAGTTTTCGATGGCTTCCTCGTCGATCTCGTCGGCCGTGACGACCCATTCCTCCGTCATGGCGGCAGCGCGCCATTCCTGAAAGGCCGGTAGCGACAGGATCGCGTCCACATAAGCCTGCGTGGTGGCATCGAGCGCGATGGAGTAGGTGTCGAGACGCGTCACGAGCGGCGCATACATGGCATCGGCCGCCGAGAATGCGCCGAACAGGAACAGGCCGCCGGCACCAAAACGCTCGCGCGACTGACGGACGATCTCGCTGAAACGCGCGACATCACGAGCGACGGCCTCGCTCCGATCCTTCCTGGCGAACTTCTTGCCGAGATTCATCGGGCATGCGGAGCGCAGGGCCGAAAAACCTGCATGCATTTCGGCTGCGATCGAGCGCGCCATGGCGCGGGCCTTCCGATCGTCCGGCCACACCGGCGCGCCGAAGGCGTCACCCACATATTCCATGATGGCAATGGACTCCCATACGGTCACATCGCCGTCGATCAGGATCGGCACCTTGCCGGCGGGCGAATGCTTCAGGACCTGCGCCTTCGTGTCCGGCAGGTCGAGCGGGATGGTGATCTCGTCGAAGGTAACCCCGAGCTGCTTCATCAGCAGCCAGGGCCGTAGCGACCAGGACGAGTAGCACTTGTTGGCGATGACGAGAGTTGGCATGGTTCCGACTTCCCGCATCACACCAGCATCTTGCCCTTCTCGTCGATCACGGAGCCGATATCGGCTCCGGTCTCGCCGAGATAGTCGTTGAGCAGCATCTCGTTATGCGCCTTGCCCGAAGGAATCATCGGGAAGCAGTTCTCGGTCTTGTCGACGATGCAGTCGAAGATGACCGGGCGGTTCACGTTGATCATCTCTAGGATCTTGGCGTCGAGGTCGCCGGGCTTGTCGCAGCGGATGCCGACGCCCCCATAGGCCTCCGCGAGCTTAACGAAATCGGGCAGCGATTCCGAGTAGCTGTGGGAGTATCGCCCGCCGTGCAGCAGCTCCTGCCACTGACGCACCATTCCCATGTACTCGTTGTTGAGGATGAAGACCTTGACCGGCAGGTTGTACTGCAAAGCCGTCGACATCTCCTGCAGCATCATCTGGATCGAGGCTTCGCCGGCAATGTCGATCACGAGAGCATCGGGATGCGCCAGCTGAGCGCCGACCGCCGCCGGCAATCCGTACCCCATCGTGCCGTGGCCGCCCGAGGTCATCCAGCGGTTCGGCTCCTCAAACTTGAAGTATTGCGCCGCCCACATCTGGTGCTGGCCCACTTCCGTCGTGACGTAGGTCTCGCGATCCCTAGTCAATTCATACAGGCGCTGGATCGCGTATTGCGGTTTGATGGTTTCAGTCGAGTTGCGGAAGGCCAGACAGTTGCGGGCGCGCCAGCCGTCGATCTTTCCCCACCATTCCGTGAGAGCGGCCTTGTCCGGCTGATGGGCATTCTGCCGCCACAGGCGCAGCATGTCCTCCAGAACATGCGCGCAATCGCCGACGATCGGGATATCAACCTTCACGGTCTTGTTGATGGAGGACGGATCGATGTCCACGTGAATGCGCTTGGAGAAGGGTGAGAAAGCATCGAGGCGGCCCGTGATGCGATCGTCGAACCGTGCACCGATATTGATCATCACGTCGCATTCGTGCATCGCGAGATTGGCTTCGTAAGTGCCGTGCATGCCGAGCATGCCGAGCCACCGGCGGTCGGAGGCCGGAAAGGCGCCAAGCCCCATCAGGGTCGAGGTGATGGGAAAGCCCGTGAGTTGCACGAGCTCACGCAGCAGGGCGGAAGCGTGAGGACCCGAATTGACCACGCCGCCGCCCGTATAGAACACCGGACGCTTGGCCTTGGCCATCAGCTCCACGGCCGCGCGGATATGGTCCAGGTCACCCTTGACGGTCGGCCGATAGGTCTTGTGCTGGTTGCTCAAGGGGCGCACGTAAGAGCCGGTCTTGAACTGAATGTCCTTCGGCAGGTCGACCACGACCGGTCCCGGCCGTCCGTTCTGGGCCACGTAGAAGGCCTCATGGAGGACGCGCGGCAGATCCTCGATGTTTTTGACGAGATAGTTGTGCTTCGTGCAATGGCGGGTGATGCCGACCGTATCGCATTCCTGGAAGGCATCGGAGCCGATGAGATGTGTCGGAACCTGACCGGTGATGCAGACCAGGGGGATCGAGTCCATCATGGCGTCCGCCAGACCCGTGATTGCGTTGGTCGCACCGGGACCGGACGTCACCAGCACGACGCCGGGCTTGCCGGACGAGCGGGCATAGCCTTCGGCCGCATGCACCGCCCCCTGCTCATGGCGCACGAGGACGTGGCGAACCCTGTCCTGGTGAAAGAGCGCATCGTAAATGGGAAGCACCGCACCGCCCGGATAACCGAAGATATGCTCAACTCCCTGATCCTGCAGGGCTCGGATCACCATTTCGGCTCCGGTCATCGTCTCGCTCATCTCACTCGCTCCCTGGGGTCTTTCGCATCACTGTCTTGGAATTTGGGCAATAAAAAAGGCCCCTGAGGGGGCCTGTGCGCCATCGCCGGACCTGCGGGTCAATCCCGCTCCGTCGATGGCGCTCGTACTACGAGAATAAGCTTGCGCATGGGGGCAGCTCTCGGTTCAAAAGTTGCGCCGACGCTAAACGATCCGTTTCATTCGGTCAAGCGGGAGGGACTTGCTTTGAAGCGGCTTAGCTTTTGCTCCAGGCCCCCTATTTTAGTTGTATGACCATGTCCGATCCTATCCCATCGACCGGCGCGCCCACGCCGAACCTGCGCCTCACCGCCCGCGCCCTGCTCCTGGGCGACCGCCTCGACGTGGCCGGGCTCGAGCGGAGCGACGTGCTCTCCACCACGCCCCTCGCGTTCCGGGCCGGACAGGACGGCTTCGTGGCCCTCTTCCGCTACGGCGTCGCTGTGCTGGTTGGACTGACGCCCCTGGAGGAGGACGAGGTCATCCGCAGCCTGCGTCAGCGCATCCGGGGCGAGTTCGCCCGGCACGAGGAAGAGACCGCGATCATCGAGATCACACCGGACCGCGACGACCAGATCCCGCCGGGCGGGCCGATCTACATCAAGCAGCTCTCGACCGAGCGCCTGATCGTGATTGCCGATGCCCTGTCCAAGAGCGCGACCCTCGCCCGGGACGAGCGGGAGGCCACGGCCGCCTTCGAGCTGGTGGAGCCCTCGGTCCAGCACCTCGCCGAGCGGGGCCGACGGCCCAGGGACCGCCGTCGGATCCTCAAGCAGGTCGGCCAAGCGCTCCTGGTCCGGCAGCGCATGTCGGGCGGCGTGGCCGTGGAGGAAAAGCCGGATGTCCTCTGGGACCGCCCGGACCTGGAGCGCCTCTATGCCCGTCTGGAGGACGAATACGAGTTGAAGGAGCGCGCCACGGCGCTCCACCGTAAGCTCGAAGTGCTGGGCGACACCGCCCAGGCCCTGACCGACATCATCGATACGGAACGGTCCTTGCGTCTCGAACTGATCATCGTTCTCCTGATCGTGTTCGAGATCGTCATTACCTTCTATCAGATGGCGACCGGCGCTCCGGGGCATTGATCCGGGCCATCACGGCCTCGAAGCCCCGCTCCGGCTCGACCCATTGCCAATCGGGCAACTGGTGGCGGAACCAGGTGAACTGACGCTTGGCATAGCGCCGCGTGTCGCCCTGACCCCTGGCGACGGCCTCGTCGAGCGGTATTTCGCCGCGCAGATGGGCGAGGAGGCCCGGAACGCCGTGAGCGCGCATGGCCGGCAGCATGGGGTCGAGGTTCCGCTCGCCCAGGGCCTCCACTTCATCCAGCGCGCCCTGGTCCATCATGGCGAGGAAACGCGTGTCGATGCGCCGACGCAGCTCGTCCCGGTCGGGGGCAAGAAAGAGTTTGACGATCGGCATGCCGGCCAGTGGCCCCGGCTGGCGGTCTCCGTGGAACGACACGAGCGGCCGACCAGTCGCAGCGAAGACCTCGAGCGCCCGCTGGACGCGCAGGCGGTCGGAGGGGTGCAAGGTCCGGGCCGTCTCGGGGTCACGGCCCGACAGGAGGCTATGCAGCTCGGGTGTATCCAGTCCTTCGCTGTCCCGGCGCACCTGCTCGCGCACGGCGTCGGGCACGGCGGGCATGTCGGACAGGCCTTCGGTCAGCGCCTTGAAGTAGAGCCCGGTCCCGCCCACGACGATCGGCAGCTTCCGACCCTTGAGCTCCTGGAGAGCCGCAACGGCGTCGGCCACGTAGCGCCCGACGGAAAAGTTCACGCCAGCATCCACATGACCATAGAGCCGATGGGGCGCCTGAGCCTCCTCCTCCGGCGTGGGCCGGGCCGTGATCACCCGAAGATCCCCGTAGACCTGCATGGAATCGGCGTTGATCACCACGCCGTCGAGCTCTTGGGCCAGTCTGATGCCCAATGCGGACTTGCCTGAAGCGGTCGGCCCTGCGATGAGAACCGCGCCGACCTTCAACCCACTCACAGCCAGGTCTCCCAATGGCGTCTTCCCCGAATGCCCTCGTTGCGACCCTGATCGCCGATCCGTCCCGGCCCGCTCTGACGGACAAGGTCCTGGCGCTCGCCGCAACGTCGCTCGGACAAGAGACGGAACGCTCCGTCCTGGCAAGGGGAATCGCCGCGGATCTGATTGTTCCGGCTCCAGCGGAGGCCAGAGCCGTCGAGGCCGCCCTGCGCCGCGCTCTCGACGACCGGCCCGTCGATATCGTGGTGCAGCCCTTGGCGACTCGCCGCAAGCGCCTGTTCCTGGCGGATATGGATTCCACCATGATCGGCCAGGAATGCATCGACGAGCTGGCCGATTACGTCGGGTTGAAAAGGGAAGTCTCCGAAATCACCGAACGCGCCATGCGCGGCGAGATCGCCTTCGAGCCGGCCCTGCGCGAGCGGGTTGCTCTGTTGAAGAACCTTCCAGTCGGGGTGGTCGACGAGATCATCGAGAAACGCATCACCCTGACGCCCGGCGGCCGGGCGCTCGTCCAGACCATGCGCGCCAACGGGGCCTATACCTGTCTCGTCTCCGGCGGCTTCACCCTGTTCACCGGTCCGATCGGGGCCAAGATCGGCTTCAACGAACACCGCTCCAACCGCCTCATCGTGGAGGGCGAGAGGCTCGCCGGCACTGTCGAGGAGCCGATCCTGGGCCGGGAGGCGAAGCTCGCGACGCTCATCGAGCTGCGCACCCGCTTCGGCCTGGCGCCGCACGAGGCCATGGCGGTGGGGGACGGCGCCAACGACCTCGCCATGCTGGAGGAAGCCGGGCTCGGCATCGCCTTCCACGCCAAGCCAGCCGTTGCGGCAGCGGCCCATGCACGGATTGATCATGCGGACCTGACCGCCCTGCTTTACGTGCAAGGGTATCGGGAAGGCGAAATCGCCGTGTAAGCACTCCCCCAAGAACCCAGCCAAGATTCCATTTGACTAATGTAATTAAGTACCATTAATAGGTAGATGATCCTATCGCATAGGGAGCACTGCCGTGCCGTATCCTACCAACCATGCACCGGTCATTGGTCGCCTGACCGCCGATTACGTCATGGAGCATGCGATCGACCATTACATCATCGGCGTGGTTCAAGCGAAGGATGAGGATGGCGATCCCCTCACTTATGAGCTGATCGACGACGCGGGCGGACGCTTCTATCTGACCGGCGACGATCTACGGGTGAAGGATGGCAGCCGGCTCGATCACGAAACTAATCCTTTCCACACGGTGAAAGTTCGTGTCACGGATATCCATGGTTGGTCCGTCGAGCAGGAGTTCACGATTCGGGTTCTCGACGGCAATGGAAATCCTCCGCCGCCGCCGCAGAACCACGCTCCGAATGACCTCGTCGTGTGGGCCGAGGACGTGCCGGAGAATGCGCTCGGCGGTTACTTCGTCGGTCAGGTCCTCGGCTACGACCCGGACGGGGATCAGCTCAGCTATCGTATCGTCAATCAGGACAGTCCGTTCGTTCTGAAAGGCAACCAGATCTTTCTGCGCGAGGGCGCCGTTCTCGATTACGAAACACGCCCGGTTCAGATCGTGACGATTGAAGCGTCTGACGGACGTGGTGGAACGCTGACTCGGAGCTTCGACATCAAAGTCAAGGATATGCCTGAGACTCCGCCGCAGAACCATGCGCCGGAGGTTGTCCTGATCGGCGGCTACGTTCCGGAGAACGTGCCATCCGGAAGTTATGTCGGCAACATCGATGTCGTGGATCCGGACGGCGACCTCGTTCAACTGGAGCTCGTCGACGATGCGGACGGTCGGTTCACTCTCGATGGTCACCGGCTGCTCGTTCTCAACGGATCCAAGCTCGATTACGAAACGGCCATGGCTCACGACATCTGGGTGCGCGCGACGGACCACCGGGGAGGCATGACGCTCGAACGGCTTACGATCACCGTCATCGATGTGAACGAGGATCAGAATCCACCTCCTGAAAATCAGGCCCCGACCATGCTGATGCTGGACGGGGTTCAGGTTCTGGAAAACGCCCCCACGGGCGCTGTCGTCGGCTATCTGCATGGCGTCGATCCGGACGGTGATCCACTGACCTTCAGCCTGCTCGACGATGCCGACGGCCGGTTCAAGATCGAGTACAACCGGATTGTCGTCGCGGACGGAACGAAGCTCGACTACGAGACGGCCCGTGAGCATCCGATCCGCGTTCAGGTCAGCGACGGACGAGGCGGCGTCAAGGAAGCGATCTTTACCATCCATGTCCGCGACAGGCCCGATACGCCGCCGAACAGCCACGCCCCGATCATCGAGGATCTGATGGGATCCGTGGTGGTGGAGAACGCCCAGAACGGCACGATCGTCGGGACCGTGAGCGCCTATGATCCGGACGGGGATCCCCTCTTCTACGAACTCCTCGACAACAGCGATGGCCGTTTCAGGATCGAAAACAACGTGATCGTCGTGGCGGACGGCAGCCGCCTCGACTATGAGGCGAGCCACTCTCATAGCGTGCGGGTTCGCGTGACGGACAGCCATGGTCTTTCAGACACACGGACCTTCGCCATCGCCGTCAAGGATGTGAACGAGAATCCGCCGCCACCGGACAACCATGCTCCGATCGACATCATTCTGTCTGACGACACAGTTGTCGAGAATAGCGACAACGGCACGATCGTAGGCCTTCTGATCGGCAAGGATGAAGACGCCGGAGAACGCCTGACCTATTCGCTCCTTGACGATGCCGGTGGCCGCTTTGAGATCGTTGGCGATGAACTGGTAGTCAAGAACGGCGCAAAGCTGGATTATGAGATCCAAGCATCTCATGTCGTGACCATGCGCGTGACCGACTCGCACGGTCTCAGCCTCGTGAAGTCGTTCGTCATTCACGTCGAGGACGAGGACGACGAGTCCACGCAGGGATCCGATGGCAACGATACGATCGTAGGCGGCGCGGGTGACGACGTCTTCTTCGGAGGTCTTGGGGACGACATTCTGACCGGCGGCGCCGGTAACGACTCCCTAAGTGGGGGTGATGGCAACGACCGGCTGTTCGGTGGGAAAGGCAAGGATGTCATCGCCGGCGGCCTGGGTGCCGATACTCTGACGGGCGGAGCCGGAAAGGACGTCTTTGTTTTCGACACGAAGCCCGGCGCAGGAAACGTCGATCGTATCACGGACTTCTCGGTGAAGGACGACACGATCCATCTGGCGCGCACGATCTTCAAAGCCGCCGGTCCCAAAGGCATCCTGTCCAAGGGCGCGTTCTGGATCGGCTCGGAAGCGCATGCCGCCGCAGATCGCATCATCTACAATGCTGACAACGGCAAGCTCTACTATGATGCGGACGGGAGCGGGTCAAAGGCCGCGGTTCAGATTGCCCTGTTGAAGGCAGACCTCGACCTGAAAGCGACGGACTTCATGATCATCTGATCATGCTCCCGGAATGGATCGTGCCTTGTGAGAGCGAGCCTCGCCGGCTCGCTCTCACATCTTTGCGTATTCGAACCGCTCCACCTATGAGCAGCCCGACGAGGTATCGTCTCCCGTCCTCTCCACCGAGGAGAACGGAAAGGCGGTTTCCGACGAGCCGCGGAAGCGACGCCGCGATGGAGCGGATCAGCCCTTGATGAAAGTCAGAACGTCGTTGTTGAACCGGTCTGCCTCGAGCTGTGCCAGACCATGGGCCCCACCGGGATAAACCTTCAAGGTCGCATTGGACACGATCTTTGACGAGAGCATCGCTGACGCGACGATCGGAACGATCTGATCATCATCCCCATGGACGATGAGCGTCGGCACATCGAACTTCTTCAGGTCCTCGGTCAGGTCGGTTTCCGAGAATTGCTTGATGCAATCGTAGGCAGGCTTGATGCCGGCCAGCATGCCCTGCAGCCAGAAGTTCATGCGGATGCCCTCCGAGATCTGAGCACCCTCGCGATTGTAGCCATAGAACGGCAGGCTGAGATCGTAGAAGAACTGCGAGCGGTTCTCGTAGGTGTTCTTGCGGATGTCGTCGAAGACCTCGATCGGCAGGCCCTTCGGATTGGCCTCCGTCTTCAGCATCAGGGGCGGGATAGCCCCGACCAGCACGATCTTGGCGACCCGCTGGGTCCCATGTCGGCCGATATAACGGGTGACCTCGCCGCCGCCGGTCGAGTGCCCGATCAGAATGATGTCCCGCAGGTTGAGCTCCTCGATGACGGCTGCGAGATCGTCCGCATACGTATCCATGTCGTTGCCGGTCCAGGTCTGGGTCGAGCGCCCGTGCCCACGCCGGTCATGCGCGACGACACGATAGCCGCGTTCGCCGAAGAACATCATCTGCGCATCCCAGGCATCCGCATCGAGCGGCCACCCGTGCGAGAAGACGATGGGCTGTCCGGAGCCCCAGTCCTTGTAGAAGATTTCGGTGCCGTCCCTCGTCTTGATCGTGCTCATGGCCTGCTCCTGACGCCCCACCGAATTGGGGTGCTCGTTCAGAACGCACGGCAGCATGCCGGCGACTGTGGCCCCTCGTCGTTTGCAACACACCGGATGCGGGATACTGAAACTGGAACGGGAAGACTCAACTCGACCGCCGGGGGGATGGAACGTCTCCGGCGATTCTTCACATAAGTTATCCTGACAAGGTGGGCCCTTTATGACAAGGAAGGACGCCGCTTAGCTTTTAGGCAATTGGACCCGTCGTACGATCTCCGCCACCACGGTCGGATCGGCGACCGTCGAGGTATCGCCGTGGTTCTCGTAATCGCCGGCGGCAATACGCGTGAGGATCCGGCGCAGGATCTTTCCGGAACGGTTCTTGGGCAATTGCGGTGCCCATTCGATTCTGTCCGGTGTCGCAATCGGGCCGATTCGCGTGCGCACGACCTGGACGAGGTCGCGACGGAGGTTGTCGCTTTCGGCGACTCCGTCCTTGAGAGTGACGAAGGCGAAGATGCCCTGCCCCTTGATCTCGTGCGGCATGCCCACCACGGCGGCCTCGGCCACGGACGGGTGAGACGCCAGGGCGGACTCGACCTCGACTGTGCCGAGCCGGTGGCCTGAGACGTTGATCACATCATCCAGGCGGCCGGTGATCCAGTAATAGCCGTCCTCATCGCGCCGGGCGCCGTCGCCGGTGAAGTAATAGCCCAGGAAGGTGCTGAAATAGGTTTTCAGGAAACGTTCTCGGTCGCCCAGGATTGTGCGGGCCTGTCCGGGCCAGGAATCGGCAAAGCAGAGATTGCCCGCCCCCTCGCCTTCGACGATCGTCCCGTCGCCGGCGAGCAGCACAGGCCGTACGCCGAAGAAGGGCTTCGCCGCCGAGCCCGGCTTCAGGTCCATGGCGCCCGGCAGCGGGCACAGGAGAACGGCACCGGTCTCCGTCTGCCAATAGGTATCGATGATCGGGCAGCGCCCTCCTCCAACGACCTCGTGGTACCAGATCCAGGCTTCCGGATTGATCGGCTCGCCCACCGAGCCCATGATCCGCAGGGACGACAGGTCGTGCCTGCGTACTGGGCCTTCACCGTCGCGCATGAGGGAGCGGATCGCAGTCGGCGCGGTGTAGAAGATATTGACCTTATAGGTCTCGATGATCTGCCACCATCGAGACGCGTCCGGCCAGGTCGGGACGCCCTCGAACAGCACGATGGTGGCGCCGTTCGCGAGCGGCCCGTAGATCAGGTAGGTATGCGCCGTCACCCAGCCCACATCCGCCGTGCAGAAGTGGACGTCGCCGGGGTGGTAGTCGAACATCGCCCTGAAGCTCGCGGCTGCATGGACGAGATAGCCGCCGGTGGTGTGGAGCATGCCCTTCGGCTTGCCCGTCGAGCCGGAGGTATAGAGCACGAAGAGCGGATCCTCGGCGCCGACCTCGACCGGGGGAGAATCCACCGACACTTCGGCAAGAGCCTCATCGTACCAGCGGTCGCGGCCGGCCGTCATGGGAACCTCGCACCCGGTTCGGCGCACCACGAGCACATGCTCGACGACGGGAAGGCTTTCGAGCGCCACGTCCACATTCTTCTTGAGCGGGACATGCTTGCCGGCACGCAAGCCTTCGTCGGCCGTGATCAGAACCCGCGAGCGGCAATCCTCGATGCGTCCGGCCAGCGCCTGCGCCGAGAACCCGCTGAACACCACGGAGTGTACGGCGCCGATCCGGGCGCAGGCCAGCATGGCAGCGATGGCCTCCGGCACCACGGGAAGGTAGACGCTGACGAAATCGCCCTTCCTGACCCCGAGCGCCTTCAGGGCGTTAGCGAGGCGGGAGACCTCCTGCTTCAGGTCGTTCCAGGTGACCGTCCGGCTGTCACCCGGGGTATCTCCCTCCCACAGGATGGCGGCGTCACCGCCGCGGTCACGGGCGTGGCGGTCGAGACAATTGAAGGACGCGTTCAGCCTGCCGTCGGCGAACCACTCGATGGTGACGTCGTCCGGCGAGTAACGCGTGTTCTTCACGCTCGTGAAGGGCTTCGCCCAATCGAGAATCTGCGCCTGGTCGCGCCAGAAGCCCTCCGGATCGTCGAGGGAGCGCCGGTACATATCCTGATATGCTGGCGCATCCACATGGGCGGTCGACTTCAGGGTGGCGGGAACGGGGAAGACGGGCTGGCTCATCGGAGGCTTGGTCTCTGGAACTCTGGCTCGGCAAGAGCAGGGGCAAGCGGAAAGTCGCCGTCAGATGCTCCTGGCAGACCGTTTAGTCAACCGTATTGTTCTTTATTCAGAACAAGTCTGTCATGCAAAATGAAAAGGCGGCCTCCAGGGCCGCCTTTTCGCAAGTCGGATGCCTCGTCTTATTCGATCGACAGGGCGACGAAGCGCACTTCGCCCTGGGCGTTCGCCACCAGGAGCAGGGCGGACTTGCGGCCCTGCCCCTTGAGGTCGTCGATCTTCCTGGTCACGTCGGCCGGGCTCGTCACCGGCTCCTGATTGACCTCGACGATGACCTCGCCGGCCTGGATCCGCTTGTCGGACGCATTCGAGTTCGGGTCGACCCGGGTGATGACCACGCCCTTCAGGTCGTCCTTCAGGCTGAACCGGCGGCGCAGCTCGTCCGTCATGCCGGACATGTTGAGGCCGAGCGCCTGTCGGGTCGCGGTCGGCGGCTCGGTCGAGGGCTGCTGCAGGCTGGCCTGCTTCTCGGTATCCTCGAGCCGGCCCAGGGTGACCTGCTTGGACATCTCCTGGCCCTTGCGGACGATGGCCACGTCGACGGCCTTGCCGACCGGCGTCGAGGCGACGATCCGCGGCAGGTCGCGGGAATCCTTGACCTCCTTGCCGTCGAAGCGAACGATCACGTCGCCGACCTCGAGGCCAGCCGGCTTGGCGGGTCCCTTGTCGTCGATGCCGGCGATCAGGGCGCCGCGGGCCGTGCCGAGGTTCAACGCCTCAGCGGTCGCATCATCCACGTTCTGGATGCGCACGCCGAGCCAGCCGCGGCGGGTCTCCCCGAACTGGCGCAGCTGATCGATGACCGGAACGGCCGTGGAGGCGGGCACCGCGAAGCCGATACCGACCGAGCCGCCGGTCGGCGAGAGAATGGCCGTGTTGATGCCGATGACCTCGCCGTTCATGTTGAAGAGCGGGCCGCCGGAATTGCCCTTGTTGATGGAGGCGTCGGTCTGGATGTAGTTGTCGTAGGGACCGGACTCGATGTTGCGGCCACGGGCCGATACGATGCCGGCCGTCACCGAACCGCCGAGGCCGAAGGGATTGCCGATGGCCATCACCCAGTCGCCGGCGCGGATGGACTCCGAGTCGCCGAACTTCACCGCCTTCAGGGGCTTGTCGGACTTCACCTTCAGAACGGCAAGATCCACCTTGGAATCCTTGCCGACGATCTCGGCCTTGAGCCGCGTGCCGTCCGGGAAGATCACGCTGATATCGTTGGCATCGCCGATCACATGGTTGTTCGTCACCACGATGCCCGACGGATCAATCACGAATCCGGAGCCGAGCGAGTTCGAGCTGCGCGGCCGCGAGGGACTGCTCTCGCCATTGCCCCCCTGTCCACGGCGGTTGAAGAATTCCTCGAAGAGATCCTCGAAGGGGGTTCCGGGCGGCAGCTGAGGCAAGGTCCGGTTGCGGGCTTCGACCGTGGTCGAGGCCGAGATGTTGACCACGGCCGGAGTGACCTCATCGGCGAGATCAGCAAAGGATTCGGGCGCCGAGCGCGCATAGGCGGGCAGCGGCATGGCGGCCGTTGCCACAATCGTGAAGACCGCGAAGCAGGACGCGGCCAACCGGCGCAGGGGACGCTGGGGCAGCGCTGTCGTGGAAGGCGCCAGCGCATTCGTGGCTGTGTTCATCGAAAACCCTCTCTCGGAGAATAGCCATATAGATTGGTACTTGGGCCCGCCATTCAAGCGGATATTGCGGCGGAAGCTTGGCCTCAAGCCTCGGACCCGAAAGTGGATTCCACTTTCGGGATCAAACCGATGCCCAACGCGAAGCGAGGTGCATCGTTTCGCCGGCGTCAGAGGCCTCAGCATGCGCGTTCAGCTGAATTGCCGCACCAGCCAGATCACCCCGAGCCCGATGATCGCCGATATGATCCCGACGATCCGCATCTGATCGCTCGGGCTATGGGCCGCCTCGTACATGGCCCGGCGCATGCCGTCAGGAAAGGCTGCAAACAAGATGCCCTCGACCGCGAGAGCGAGGCCGAGGGCTGCAATCAAGTCCATCATCAGGGATCATTGGGCTGGAGCCGGCTGGGCCGGCGCGGGAGCGGTCTGCGTGGCGCCTCCGCCGTTCCGTCGACCGGCTGGGTCGTTGAAATAGCGGAAGAAGTCGGAATCGGGGCTCAACACGAGCCGGGTATCGCCCGACTTCAGACCCGCCTCATAGGCCTGCATCGAGCGGTAGAAGGAGAAGAACTCCGGATCCTGCCCGAAGGCCTCCGCCAGGATGCGGTTGCGGTCCGCATCACCCTGGCCGCGCAGCTCCTCGGCCCTCTGATTGGCCTCGGCCCGGATGATCGTCGCCTCACGCTCGGCCTTGGCCCGGATGGTCTGGGCCTGCTGCTGACCGTTGGCGCGCAGGTCCGCCGCCTCGCGTTCGCGCTCGGTGCGCATGCGCTGGTAGACGGCCTGGCTGTTCGCCGCGGGCAGATCGACGCGGGTGAGGCGCACGTCAATCATCTCGATGCCAAGGCTCGCCGCCTGCCGGTTCACGTCCGCTTGGATGCGGTTCATGAGATCCGCGCGCTCGGTGCGCACGATGGCGTCCCGGGAAGCGCTCGCCAGGGTGTTGCGCATGGCCGAGTTGGTAAAGCTCTGCAGGCGCTGGTTGGCCAGCGCGATGTTGCCGACGGCCTGGTAGAAGCGCAGCGGGTCGACGATCCGGTAGCGCGTGAAGGCGTCGACCTCCAGGTTCTGCCGGTCGGCCGACAGCACGGTCTGCACCGGCAGGTCGAGATCGAGCACGCGCTTCTCGAAATAGGTCACCGTGTCGACCAGCGGCAGCTTGAACTTCAGGCCCGGCTCCGAAATGGCGGATTGGACCGCACCGAAGCGCAGCACAAGGGCATACTGGGTCTGCTGCACGATAAAGGTCGCGCTGTAGAGAACGATGGCCACGAGGACCAGGCCGATCAGGGCGACCGTGCGAAGAGTCGAACCGTTCATCGCGTGGCTCCCTGCTGGGTGGCGGCATTGCCCTGCTGCTGCGGGCGCTGGGGTTGCTGGGTAAGAGGCAGGAAGGGCACGACGCCCTGGCCGTTCTGGTCGACGATGATCTTCTCGATCCCGCCGAAGACGCGCTCCATGGTCTCGAGGAAGATGCGCTCGCGGCTGACGTCCGGAGCCTTGCGGTACTCTTCATAGACCTGGCGGAAGCGCGCCGCCTGACCGGTCGCATCGGCGACCGACTGCTCACGATAAGCCTCGGCCTGCTGCACCGTGCGGGAGGCCTCACCTCGCGCTTCGGGAACGACCCGGCTGGCGAAGGCTCCGGCCTCGTTCTGGACGCGCACCGCATCCTGCTGGGCGGCGTTCACGTCGAAGAAGGCCTGGCGCACCTCGGACGGAGGCTGGACGGCCTGAAGCTGGACCACGTTGATCAGGACGCCGGCGCCATAGGCGTCGAGGGCCTCCTGCATGATCTGGCGCACTTCCTGGGCGACGCTGGCCTGCTCGGTGGTCAGGATCGCCTGGATGTTGCGCCGGCCGATGACCTCGCGCATGGCGCTCTCGGCCACGGACTTGATGGTTCCGTCGGGATTCTGAAGGTTGAAGACGTAGTCCTGCGGACGGGCGGGATTGATCTGCCAGACCGCGTCGAAATCGATGTCGACGATGTTCTCGTCGGCGGTCAGCATCAGGCTTTCCTCGATCACGTCACGGGCGCGCCCCTGCCCGGTCGGCGTGGAGCGGTAGCCCACCTCGACCCGCTGCTGGGCGGTGACGTTCGGCTTGAGCACCCGGCCGATCGGATAGGGAAAGTTGTAGCGCAGACCTTCGCCGGAAGTCCGTGTATACTTCCCGAAGATCATGTTGATGCCGACCTCGTTGGGCCGCACCGTGTAGAATCCGGTGAGCAGCCAAACGGCGATCACGCCGAGAACGAGGATGATCAGCCCCCTGCCCCCCATGGAGCCGCCGGGGATGAAGTCTTTCAGGCGATCCTGGCTGCGGCGCAGGATGTCTTCCAGGTCCGGGGGCGTTCCATTGCCTTGCGGCCCCGAGCCCCAAGGGCTCTTGCCGCCTCCCGATCCGCCGCGTTGCCCCCAGGGGCCGCCGCCGCCGCTTTGGTTACTCCAAGGCATAGGACGCCTTTCCTCACTTATTATTGGTCTGCCGACACAGCCGTTGAGATCTCGAGACGGTTGTGGGTGTTGCCTCTTCCGCCTGTCAAGCCTGCGACTTGGGGATTGCAGGGCACTTCGTCAACCTTGGACAAGGTCAGGGACGCCTTTCGAGATCAATAAAGGTAAACGGATGCTCGTCGTCAGGTGCCTTCTGGTGATCCTCCCGCCTCGTCTCGCGGAACCGTGATCGGTCGAAATCGGGGAAGAGGGCGTCGCCTTCCGGGGCGGCATGCACCCTCGTCAGGAATATGCTCTGCACGTGCGGCAGGGCCAGCGCATAGATCTCAGCGCCCCCGACCACGGCGATGGACCCGGCTTCCATCCTGACGGCAAGCTCGGCGCCTTTGTCGACCGCCGCCTCCCACGTGTGGACCACGTGCACGCCGTCGGCGGAGAAGCCGGGATCGCGGGTCAGCACGATCGTCTCGCGCCCTGGCAGGGGCTTGCCGATGGACTGGAAAGTTTTCCGACCCATGATCATCGGCTTGCCCATGGTGAGCCTCCGGAAGCGCGCGAGATCGGTCTTGATGCGCCAGAGGAGATGATTGTCCCGCCCGATCACACCGTTCTCGGCGACCGCGACGACAAGGATGAGGGGAAGGGTCATGGCTCCTCCGCCAGACGTCTCAAGGCATCGCCCGTCACCCGCTGCACGGTCCATTCGTCCATGGGAACGGCCCCGATGGAGCGATAGACCCGCAGGGCCGGCTCGTTCCAGTCCAGGACCCACCATTCGAGGCGCGCCAGGCCCTCGTCGACGCAGCGGCGGGCGAGACGCCTCAGCAGCGCCCTCCCGATACCACGGGACCGGAAGGCAGGGCGGACGAAGAGATCCTCTAGATAGATCCCGTGCCGGCCACGAAAGGTCGAGAAGTTGTAGAACCAGATTGCGAAGCCGGCCGGCTCCCCGTCCCATTCGGCGATCTCCGCGAAGACCCGCGGGTCGGGACCGAACAGAGCTTTCGCGATATCCGCCTGCGTCGCGTCGACCTCGTGGGCCAGCCGCTCGTATTCGGCAAGGTCGCGGATGAAGCTGAAGATCGCCGGAGCATCGCGCTCTTCGGCCTTGCGGATGACGAGACTCATGCGGCTGTTGTGTCGCAAGTGATCGCTGCTGTCGAGCTTATTCGGCTTCGTCGTCCGCCTGAACACGGCGCGGAGAGCCCCATTCCTCCAGAATGGCGTTCATGTCGTCGAGGACGAAGAAGCGGGCGCTCTCCTGATCGTAGCCGTCGTTCAGCAGGTCGTCGTAGTCGGTGAGCCTGTGCCGGATATACGCCGTGAGGGACAGCCAGGCGGCCGTCTCGGGAGCGGCGCCGTGCAGGCCGCGGCTGCCCAGGGCATGGTCGGTCACGGCCTCGAACTCGTGCCGCGGAATGCGCGGGGCCAGGATGCGGACCGCGCTTTCGATGGCCTCGCGGCGGCTCATGCCGCGTCAGACCGCGACGGGCGCCTTGATGGCCGGATGCGGGTCGTAATCCTCGATCGCAATGTCATCATAGGCGAAATCGAAGAGCGAGCGCACCGAGGGATTGAGGCGCAGCTTCGGCAGAGGCCTCGGCTCGCGGGAGAGTTGGAGGCGGGCCTGCTCCAGATGGTTCAGATAGAGATGCGCGTCCCCGAAGGAATGGACGAAGTCGCCGGGCTGCAGGCCCGTGGCCTGCGCCATCATGTGCGTGAGCAGCGCGTAGGACGCGATGTTGAACGGAACGCCCAGGAACACGTCCGCCGAACGCTGGTAGAGCTGGCAGGAGAGCCGCCCCTCCGCCACGTAGAACTGGAACAGGCAGTGGCAGGGTGCGAGCGCCATCTTGTCCAGATCCGCCGGGTTCCAGGCGGAGACGATCAGGCGGCGACTGTCGGGATTGCGGCGGATCTCGTCGAGCACCCAGCGGATCTGGTCGACGGTTCCGCCGTCCGGCTTGGCCCAGGAGCGCCACTGCTTGCCGTAGACGGGGCCGAGATCGCCGTTCTCGTCGGCCCATTCATCCCAGATCGAGACGCCGTTCTCCTTGAGATAGCGGATGTTGGTGTCGCCCTTCAGGAACCACAGCAGTTCGTGGACGATGGAGCGCAGATGCAGCTTCTTCGTGGTGACGAGCGGAAAACCCTGGCTGAGATCGAAGCGCATCTGGTGGCCGAAGACCGAGATCGTCCCGGTTCCGGTCCGGTCGTCCTTGCGGACGCCCTCGTCCATGATGCGGCGGATGAGATCGAGATAGGCTTGCATGGGGTGCTCCTCGCCCGATCATAGGGCAACGGCGCGCGGCCGCCGAGTCGGGACTTCGCCATTCCTGTGAATCGGTTAACCCCGTGAACGCCACAAGGGAACGGGAGGACGCGGCGGTGTCTCTGTCACATTTTCATGGACGACTCGGCCGTTCCCTCTCTTTCAAAATCGGATCGCGCCACCTATATTGGGGTTGTCGGTCGCGAGACCGACTATGGCGATAAACGGCTATCGGAATAAACCCATCGGACCCGGGGGCGGTACCCGGCGCCTCCACCAAAGCCCAGGCTCAGCTTGGGTTTCGGCGGGGGCGAAATAGGATCGACGAGGGCGTAAAGGGTGGACTTTCGCTCGGCATGGTTCCGCCGTTATCGGGCCGAATCTATAGTTGCCAACGACAACTATGCTCCGGTTGCAGTGGCTGCGTAAGCGGTCCCTAAAGCCGAATCAAAGCCCTTGCGGGTAGCACCGTAAGGCGGGGTCCGGAGGCACCTGGCAACAGAAGCCTCCACTTTTGTTTCTGCAAGGGCTCGCTTATGGCCGGTGGTAAAGACCTGATCCGCTACGATCTTCTGGTGCAGGACGCGTTGAAAGGCGTCGTGCGCAAGGTTCTGATCGATGCCAAGGACGGGCTGCCGGGCGAGCATCACTTCTACATCTCCTTCCAGACGGATTTCCCCGGCGTGCGCCTTTCGAACCGGCTGCGCGAGAAGTATCCTCAGGAGATGACCATCGTCCTCCAGCACCAGTTCTGGGATCTCATCGTCACTGAGCATACCTTCGAGGTCGGGCTGTCCTTCTCGGGCATCCCGGAGCGGCTGCTCATCCCCTTCGATGCCTTGACGGGCTTTTTCGATCCGTCGGTCCAGTTCGGCCTCAAGTTCGACAGCCAGGACGAGGATGAAGAGGACGACACTGAAGAGGCTCCCGCCGCGCCGCAGCCCATCCGCGGCAGCTCATCCGAGCCGGTCGAGCTGAAGCAGCCCCGCAAGCCCCTGTCTGCGGCGGACGCGAAACCAGCCCTCGAGACCGCGCCCGAGGCGAAAGCCGAGACCGACGACAAGGCCGAGACGCCCGAGGCCGGCGCGCCGGGCAGCGCGGAGGTCGTCAGTCTCGACGCGTTTCGCAAGAAGAACTGAACGTCCGACCTCCCCGCGTCATCGGGCCGTTGCCGGCGCCTCCCTTGGAGCGCGCCGCGTGAGGCGCATCGGCAGCCCGCCCCGCGGTCTCAGGGTGATCCGCTGCACGGGCGCGACCTCGTGCCCCTCCACCAGATCGAGCCGCATGGAGCGCGCGATGGTCGCCAGGACGATCACGGCCTCCTGCAGGGAGAAGCTCGCCCCGATGCAGACCCTCGGCCCGGCGCCGAACGGCAGATAGGCGAAGCGGTCGATCCGGCTGCGGTTCTCGGGCAGGAAGCGTTCCGGCCGGAAGGCGTCCGGCTCGTCCCAGAGCGTCTTGTGACGATGCAGCACGTACGGGGCGACCACCACCATCGAGCCCGCCGGGATCTCCAGGTCTCCGATCCGATCGTCGTTGATCGCCGTGCGGCTCATGTAGGGCGCCGGCGGATAGAGGCGCACGGCCTCGTCGATCACCGCCCGGGTGTAGACGAGCCCGTCCAGATGATGAGGCTCCACAGGTCCCTCCCCCAGAACCGCGTCGACCTCCTGCTCGAGGCGGATCCGAGCCCGCTCGTCCTGGGACAGCAGATAGAGCGACCAGGTCAGGGCGTTGGCCGTGGTCTCGTGTCCGGCACCGATGAAGGTGACGATGTTGGTGCGCACCTCGATGTCGCTCAGCCCCTTGCCGGTCTCGGGGTCCGCCGCCTCCAGGAGCAGGGTCAGCAGGTCGCGGGGCGCCGGCTCGCCGCGGGCGAGCAGGGCTTTCCGCGCATCGATCAGCGCGTTGACCGTCTCCTCGAAGAACCGGATCGACGGCCGTGCCCGCAGGCGGCCGATCCGGGGCACCCAATCGGGAAACCCGAAGATGTCGAGCGGGTCGACCTTGCCCAGGCTGTTGAAGTAGCGCGTGATGGCGCGGCCCAGCGCATCGGGATCCTTCGGCACCCCTTGCGTGAAGATCGTCCGCTCCAGAACGTCCAGGGTCACGCGGGTCATGTCCAGGGAGGCATCGACCACGCGCCCCTCCGGGCGCCGCTGCCAGCGACGCACGAGGCGGTCGGCCGCCGCGACCATCGCGGGAAAGAAGCTGCCCACATGGCGTGGTGTGAAGAGCGGCGCGATGGTGCGGCGCTGGAGCCGCCATTCGTCGCCCTCCGCGGTCACGAGCCCTCGGCCCAGGCCGGGCGCCAGGATCCGGATCTGCAGATCGTCCTTCCGGTAGTTGGCGGCGTTGTCCAGGAGGATGTGCCGGACGACCGCGGGATCGTTCACCACGGTCATGCGGCCGAGCGCCCCCTCGCCGGTGATGATCGGCTCCTCGAAATGGGCCTCCATCCAAGTGTTCAGAGGGTTTTCGCGCACTGCCCTCAGGAAGGCCACCATCCCGAGCGGCTCGGTGCGGGGTGCCGGATGAGGCGGGCGGAACAGGGGCGCTTCCAGGATGTCGCTCATGCGATTTTACAAGGCCTCCATGCGCGTTCGCGGTTGCGAGCGCCATCAATTGAGATAAGAACACGCAACTCCATCGAAAGAGGTCAGGATGTCGCCCTCAACCCGCATCGAAACAGATACCTTCGGCCCCATCGACGTTCCCGCCGACAAGTTCTGGGGCGCCCAGACGCAGCGCTCGCTCCAGAACTTCCGCATCGGGACCGACCGGATGCCGCTGCCCCTGGTCCATGCGCTGGCCATCGTGAAGCAGGCGTCCGCCCTCGTGAACAAGGATCTGGGCAAGCTGGAGCCGCGCCTGGCCGATGCCATCGCGGCGGCCGCGGGCGACGTCGTGCAGGGCAAGTACGACGACGAGTTCCCGCTCGTGGTCTATCAGACCGGCTCGGGCACCCAGTCGAACATGAACATGAACGAGGTTCTCTCGAACCTCGCCATCGAGCGCCTCGGCGGCGAGCGCGGCAGCAAGAAGCCGGTTCACCCCAACGACCACGTGAACATGGGCCAGTCGTCGAACGACTCGTTCCCCACGGCCATGCACATCGCGGTCGCCCGCGAGGTCCATGACCGGCTGATCCCTGCCCTCAAGCACCTGCACAAGGCCCTGAACGACAAGGCCGAGGCCTTCAAGGACATCGTCAAGATCGGTCGCACCCACCTGCAGGACGCGACCCCGGTGACGCTCGGCCAGGAATTCTCCGGCTATGCCGCCCAGGTGCAGCTCGGCATCGCGCGTGTCGAGCAGACGCTTCCCGGCATCTACGCCCTCGCGCAGGGCGGCACGGCTGTCGGCACGGGCCTGAACGCCCATCCGGAATTCGCCGACCGCTTCGCCTCGAAGGTGGTGGAACTCACCGCCCTGCCCTTCACCTCGGCGCACAACAAGTTCGAGGCGCTCGCGTCCAACGACGCCCTCGTCTACACGCACGGCGCGCTGGCGAGCCTCGCGGCCGGCCTGTTCAAGATCGCCAACGACATCCGTCTCATGGGCTCGGGTCCCCGGTCGGGCATCGGCGAGATCTCGCTGCCCGAGAACGAGCCCGGCTCGTCGATCATGCCCGGCAAGGTCAATCCGACCCAGGCCGAGGCCATGACCATGCTGTGCTGCCAGGTGGCCGGCAACCAGACCACGGTGACCTTCGCCGGCAGCCAGGGCCATTTCGAGCTCAACGTGTTCAAGCCCGTGATCGTCAATGCGGTGCTGCAGTCGATCCGGCTCATCGCGGACGGCGCGGTCAGCTTCACCGACAATTGCGTGGTGGGCATCGAGCCGAACCGGGAGCGCCTCAACGAGCTCATGCAGCGCTCGCTGATGCTCGTGACGGCGCTCGCTCCGTCCATCGGCTACGACAAGGCGGCCGCCATCGCCAAGTCGGCGCACAAGAACGGCACGACCCTGAAGGAAGAGGCTCTCAAGGCCGGCGTCGCGGAAGACCATTTCCACGCCGTCGTGCGCCCCGAGACGATGCTTCAGCCGGGCGAATAGGCTACACTCGCGCCATGGCAGAGATCATCAATCTGCGCCGGGCGCGCAAGCACAAGGCGCGGGCCGAGAAAGAGGTCCGCGCCGACCAGAACCGCATCGCGTTCGGCCGCACCAAGGCCGAGAAGAACCTGACCAAGGCCGAGCGGGATCTGGCGAAGAGCCGCCTCGATGCGCATCAGCGCGACGACCCCGAGAAGGCGTGAATGGGCTTCGGCATCGTCAAACGATCCGTCTCCATTGCCGGCCACCGGACGAGCATCTCCCTCGAGCAGCCCTTCTGGGAAGGGCTGAGGGAGATCGCCGAACGGGACAGAATGTCCATCCAGTCCCTGATCGGGCGCATCGATGCCGACCGGGGCGACCAGAACCTTTCCTCGGCGATCCGGGTCTTCGTCCTGACGGACCTGCGCCGGCGGCTGGGCACGCACTCGTCGGACGGCGTCACTCAGCCCTAGCGATGGCCCGCGAGGCCTCCATCGTCGTCACCCGGCGTGTCTCGGCGCTGCCGCTGCTGTGAGACTCTGTACTGATCCGGATCGGGATGGCGGGACCTGGCCCCCTCACGGTCATCACCGGCCTCGTGCCGGTGATCTCAATGTGTGGAGCGCCGCGCCTCACCGGATCGGAATGGCCCACCTTGATCCTCTCCGCGTCATCACCGGGCTTGTCCCGGTGATCCCGCTTCTGTAGGGCGCCGCGCCTTTTCGTATCGGGATGGGCCCGCCCCGATCCCCTCTCCCGGTCATCACCGGGCGTGTCCCGGTGATCTCGATTGCTTGAGGAGCCGCGCTTTTCTGATCGGGATGGCCGGCACAGGGCCGGCCATGACGCGGGAGGGTCGGGTGACGGGGGAGCGTCGCGCTGCGGTGCGGGTTCGTGATCTGTGCGCTGTCAAAGAGCAGCACCTGTGGGCCCGCAGCTTGC